>JAFNZX010000131.1 GCA_017382615.1 Clostridia bacterium
CACCACCGGCTTGCCGCAAAGCTCCAGCAGCTGCTTGGTCGTTTCCGTACCCATGCGCGTGCCGCTGCCGCCCGCTACGATAATTGCAGCGGTATAGTTGCGTTTGCCTGCGTGCTTGCTTGCTGCGCGGAGTACGTCTGCCGCATCCAAAGCGGCATCTTTTGCGGTGTAGTTCATTGCTTCTCGCTGTCGTCCAGCGCGTTGATGGCAGCTACGCGGGGGGCGTGACGCTCACCCTCGAAGGTTTGGTTCAAAAATGCATCTACCAGCGTGCATGCAACGCCATAGCCTACAACGCGTGCGCCGAAGCACAGCACGTTTGCATCGTTGTGCATGCGCGTTGCGCGGGCAGAGAAGGCATCGGAGCAGCAAGCGGCACGAATGCCTCTGTGCTTGTTTGCGCACATGGACATACCAATGCCCGTGCCGCAGATGAGAATGCCGACGGGAAATTCACCGCTTTGAATTTGGGTGCAAAGCGCGTGAGCAATATCGGGATAACTGCATGCGTCGGTGCTGTAGCAGCCTACGTCAAGCAGCTCTACGCCTTGATTTGCCAAATACTGCTTGATCTGCTCCTTGAGCGCAAAGCCGGCGTGGTCACATCCGATTACGATTTTGTTGTACAGCATAGTTGTTTCTCCTTTATACGTTCTCTTTGGAAAGTCTTTCGTTTCGTTCGCGTTCTGCCTGCGAGGGGCGCAGGTAGACCACCGCAAGTGCGGTATCGTCCACGGCTTCACCGCGCTCGTATGCGGCAAGACCGCACATGGCAACGCTGTAGCCGCTCTGAACCCTGAGTTCCTCGGGAACGGGCAGGACGGTGGTCTTTTCAAGTCCGTCTATCGTGATATCGTAGCCGTCGCCCACCAAGTAAATGGGCTGATCCATAGAGCAAAGCTCCTCGTCCAGCTCGGCAATCGAAATGGCGCGGTCGGGGCAAAGGCGGGTAAGCACACCGTTCTCGCAAGAGAAAAGCGCATTATATACCTGCGCGCGGCGCGCGTTCATGACGGGGCAGATGATGCCGTTAAAGTATCTTAAATTGTACGCAAGAGCCTCCAGGGTGGAAACGCCCGCGCAAGGGATATTCTTACCAAATGCAAGTCCCTTGACGGTGGCAACGCCGATGCGCACGCCCGTAAACGAGCCGGGACCGTTGCTGACCGCAAACAGGTCAAGATCGTCGATCTCCCACTCCGCGCACTTGAGCGCAGATTCGATCATGGGGAGCAGAGTCTGACTGTGTGTGTTTCCCGTGTTGAGCGTGTAGTGGGCTACCATGCGGGAGTCCTTGCAAAGTGCCACAGAGCCAACTACGGCGGTGGAATCGAGTGCCAAAATCTTCATCTGTCAGATCCTTTCTATGCGTATCTCGCGGCTGTCGGGACATGCCGCATCGTTTTTGGTAATGGTTACGCGCAAATAATGCAGGGGTAGCGCGTAGGGGATCTTTTCGCACCATTCCGCAATGCAAATGCCGCGGTCAGGGTAATCGTCAAAGCCCATGGAGTACAGGTCGTCCTCCGAGTCAATGCGGTACATGTCAAAGTGGAACAGCGAGGTCTTGGTTGCCTTATTTCTGTATTCGTTGACCAAGGTAAAGGTAGGGGAGCGCACCAAGCTCTCGGGAGAGAGCACCGACGCAAAGCCGCGCGTAAAGGCGGTCTTGCCTACGCCCAGATCGCCGTAAAGGGCAACGAAACGGGGCAGGGGTTTATCTGTCATCATGGCGTTTGCAAGAGCTGCACCCACCTCTTCGGTCTCGGTCGGGGAGAGCGTTTGCACGCAAAGCGGAAAAGTTATATCGATATTCATCATAATCATCCCATCAAAACACTTATTCAAACTAATTATAACACAAAAAGCCCTTATTGTAAAGGGCTTTTTGTATTTTCTCACTCTAAAATCATATCTTGTATATCTTCTAAGGGGATCAAGCCGTAATATTTGATTGATCCGTTTTTATCGTTATATACGCTGTATCTTCCCGTGACCATAACGCTCATGACGCGGTCGTAATACGAGTCAAGCTCCTGTGCAAGATCAGCGGTGCTGCTTTTTGTACCGTCTGCCTTTTCGGTGTAAAGATAAAGCGGTACGTAACGCTGACCGTCAAGCTCAACACATTCAAACGATTTATGCCTGTGGTCAAACAGCTCCGTTGAGTGATATGCCGTTTCGAGATTGGAGTCGTTGAGATAAATAAAGGTTTGGTCAAACTCGATGCAAGGAGCAACGTTGAAGCCGTTTTCAAATACGGGCGTATAGCGGTGGAAGTAGGAAAGATCTTTGGATAAGCCTCCCTCGTGCCCGATATCCTTGCAATATAGCGTTTGATTGATCTGAAACGCACAAATGAGATTCATGCCGTCATGCTGCTCGGCAATTTGCTCGGGGCTGTCGTATCTGACCCAGATATATTGATCTGCACAGCAAAAGTGATGGCTTTCACTCTCCGGATACTCATGCGTGGGGGTGTAATACGCGCAAGCGTAATAGTAGTCATCGGCATTGAAATTGATCAGTAACGGTTGTAATTCATATTCATCGATCTGATAGAGCTTGATGGCGAATGAGGTTGGTGCAGGGGAGATAAATGCGTTTTGCTCAAACATATACGTTCCTATCCTGCTGATCAGGTTTTTGCTCAGCCCGGATTCGTACATCTCATCCACTTTCGTATATCGGATCTCGGCAGCGTGGATCCTTTCCACCATACCGCTCTGATCAAAAAATACGAAATAATAGCGATTTTCAATACGGTAAACTGCTATCTGCTGCCAAGCGTCTTCCGCATTGTTATTACGAAGCACGGAGCAGGCTCTGGTGCGCTGGATTCTTTGAATGATCGACAGCACGCGGGGGGAGTTTGCATAGAACCTAAGAAAATCGTCACTGAACTGCGCAAGCAGCTCAACTTCGTGCGCAATATCCTCGTACAAGTATCCTTTCACGAGAATTTTTCCGTCTTGTACGATGGCGTCCATAAAGGCCGTTCCGGATACCTCGGGGGACTGGCAAAACGACTCGATGGTAAACGAGATGGTCTGCAAATAGGAGTCCGCTAATACGGTTTCCAAGCCGTACGCATAGCCATACCAGTCGTCGGGCGGAATGGGCACGGGAATTTGCGTGGTCTGCTCGGTTGACGGCATTTCGGAATCTTGATTGGTCTCGGCTGTCGTTTGCTCCGTCGTTTGCGTTTCATTAGGCGTTTGTACGAATGAGCAGGCGCGCAGCAGCACACCGAGCAGAAGTGCGCACGCACACAGAAAAATGACCAGATATAACGACGCAACTCCCACGATCAAAAGCGGTTTGGAATTTTGTTTCTTACCCTGCATACGCCACGCTCCTTTCCTTGCTTATCCATTTCAGTATAACACAAAAAGCCCTTATTGTAAAGGGCTTTTTGTATTGAATATGAGTTTTTTACTTTTTCTCCGCATCGGACTTGGGTCTGTCCGCAACCTGCTCGCGTGTGCCGTCGGGACGCACGATGACCGTATTATCCAAAATACCGGTCATGGATGCGCGGAACTCGCGGATATATTCGGTGCGAAGAGCCGCTCTTTCTTCAAGCTCCGCGTCGGTCAACTGTTCGCCTCTTTTGACCTTTGCAGCAAGCTCGTTGATGCGGTTAAGCTTTTCTTTTTCCATAATGAATTCCTTTCTCAGTCAGCGGTATAGAGCTTGTAGAGATCTGCGTACATGCCGCCCTTTTCGGTCAGCTCCTTGTGCGTACCCTCCTCCACGATGCCGTCGGACGTCAGCACCACAATGCGGTCTGCGTTCTTGATGGTGGTCAGACGGTGGGCAATGGTAATGGTGGTTCTGCCCACGGTCAGTTTTTCAATGGATTTCTGCACCAGTCGCTCGCTTTCGTTGTCAAGTGCGCTGGTCGCCTCATCCAAGATCAGCACGGGCGGGTTCTTTAAGAACACGCGCGCAATGGATACGCGCTGACGCTGACCGCCGGAGAGCTTGAGTCCGCGCTCGCCCACGTAGGTGTTATAGCGATCGGGCAGCTGATTGATAAATTCGTCCGCACCCGCAAGGCGTGCTGCTGCCTCGATCTCCTCGTCGGTGGCGTCCGGCTTGCCGTATGCAATGTTATCGCGGATGGTGCCCGAGAACAGATAGACGTTTTGCTGTACGATACCGATATTCTGTCGCAGCGAACGCATGGTCACGTCCTGAATATTCTGCCCGTCAATCAAAATCTGACCGCCCTGCAGCTCGTAAAAGCGGGGAATGAGTGAGCACAGCGTGGTCTTGCCGCAGCCGGAAGGGCCAACAAGCGCAACGTTTTCACCTGCACGCACGTGCAGAGAAAGCTCGCTGAGCACGTTTTGCACTTTGTCCTCCTCGTAGCGGAAGGTGACCTTGTCAAGCACGATGTCGCCCTTGACGTTCTGCAGCGCCTTGGCATCGGGCTTGTCCTGAATGTCGGGAACGACGTCCAGAATCTCGGAGAAACGCTCAATACCCGTCATACCGCGCTGGAACTGCTCGGTAAACTCCACAATGCGGCGCACCGAGGTAAACAGCGTGGAAACGTACATCAAAAACGCGATATAGTCGGCAGCGTCGAGCTGAATTACGGGGTTTTTCGCGATCAGCAAAAGTGCACCGACGACAACGACCACGATGTAGAGCAGACCCTCGAAAAAGCGCGTGGACGCCTGGAACATACCCATGTACTTGTACATCGTGCCCTTGATGCCGAGAAATTTGTGGTTGCCCTCGTGGAATTTTCTGATTTCCGTGCCCTCGTTGGCAAACGCCTTGACCTCGTGAATGCCGAGCAGGCTGTCCTCAACCTGCGAGTTGAGCTCACCCACCTGCACGCGCGACTGACGAAAAGCTTCTTTCATTTTGCCGTTGAACAGAATCAGCACTAAGATCATGACGGGAATCATAGCAAATGTGATCAGTGCAAGAACGGGGTTGATGAGTAGCAGAATGACGAACGAGCCTAAAATTTTCACGCCTGCGATGAAAAATTCCTCGGGGCAATGGTGTGCAAATTCCGTAATGTCGAACAAGTCGCTGGTAATACGCGACATCAGCGTGCCTACCTTGGTGTTATCAAAGTAGGAAAAGCTGAGCTTTTGCAAATGTCCGAACAGATCGCGGCGCATGTCGGTCTCCATTTTCGCACCGATGATGTGTCCGCGGTTTGCCATGTAGTAGTAGGCAATCGTGTCGATCAGACGCATAGCAAGATACACGCCGCCAAAGGTTAGGATCATGCTAACCGTTAGCGAAATGGGCTCCTCTTGCGCAGCGCCCGTGATTTTTCTTACGATCAGCGGCAACGCCAGCTCGCATATCGTGGTCAGAGCCGCGCAGCAAAGATCAAAGATGATGTCCTTGGTATAGGGCTTATAGTAGGGAAGAAACCGCTTGATCGGGTGTGTCTTTTTGGTTTTGTTTTTCGCCATGACACAAGCTCCTTTCTGTGTGTTGGGGGCTGTTGCACGGCAACAGCCCCTCGGATATTACTTTACGCTCTGAGTGCAATACCCAGCTTGAACTTGAGGTCGTTTACGATCTTCTTGGAGATCTTGTCAGCCTCCTCAACGGTCAGGGTACGGTCAGCGGCACGCAGCGTAACGCGGAATGCAACGCTCTTGTTGCCGGCACCCAGCTTTTCGCCGCGGAAGATGTCAAACAGCTCAACCTTTTCTACCAAAGCACCGCCTGCCTTGGCAATCACGTTCATGATCTTGCCAACCTCCAGCTCCTCAGCGCAAACGAACGCATAGTCGCGGGTTGCAGCGGGGAACTTGGGCAGCGGCTTGTAGTCGGGCTCGGTATTGGAAACCTCGAACAGCGCGTCAAAGTCGATCTCTGCGCACAGAACGGGGATATTCATGCCGTAGTTGTCAGCCACAACGGGGTGGATCTGACCGAATACGCCCAGATACTTGCCGTCGGCAGTGGTCACAACAGCGCATCTGCCGGGGTGGTAAGAGGGATTTTCGGTGCAAGAAGTATACTGTGCACCCTTGACGCCTGCCATCTTGAGCAGATTCTCCACAGCACCCTTCATGTCGTAGAAGTCCGCGTCGCCGTACATACCTACGGTCACAACCGTCTTTTCCTCGGGCAACAGCGCGGGATTTTCGTCGGGCAGATAAATGGTTGCCATTTCAAACAGACGCACGTTCTGGTTGGAGAAGTTGTTGTTTCTCTGCAGCACTTCCATCAAAGAGGGCAGCGCGGTGGTACGCATGACGCTGGTGTCCTCGCCAAGCGGGTTGGAGATGACGACCGAGGTGCGCAGCTTGCTATCCTCGGGCAGCGCGATGGCGTCGTAGTACTTGGGGCTGATGAAGGAGAAGGTCTGAATCTGCGAGATGCCCATGCCGTACATCAGCTGCTCGGTTGCGACAAACAGCTTCTGCTTGGGGGTACGCATGCCCTGGGTGGTTTCTGCATTGATGCAGGTGGAGGGAATCTTATCATATCCCCAGATACGAACGATCTCTTCTGCGATGTCCTGCATGCAGCCAAGGTCAGAGCGGAAGGAGGGCACGTAAATGTTGCCGTTTTCCACGCGGCACTCCAAAGTGGCGAGAATGTCGATCATGGTCTGTTCGTCAATCTCGGTGCCAAGGAACTTGTTATACTTTTCGGGGGTGAAGGGCAGCACGACCTGCTCCTTCTTGCCGGGGTAAACGTCGATCAAGCCGTCCACCACGTCGCCTGCACCCAGCATCTCAACCAGCTGGCAAGCGCGCATTAAGCCCGGCAGGCAGTTTTCGGGGTCAAGACCCTTTTCAAAGCGAGCGGAGGACTCGGTTCTCATACCGTTCTTCTTCGCGGTCACGCGGGTGTCGGGGCCGGAGAAGCAAGCGGACTCAAATACCACGGTCACGGTGTCGTTCTCAATCTCGCTGTTCAGACCACCCATAACGCCTGCCAGAGCGCAAGCCTTATTTTGGTCTGCGATCACCAGCATGGAGGAATCCAGGGTGTGGCTGACGTTGTCAAGGGATACGAATACCTCGCCGTCAGCGGCGCGGCGTACGTTGATTTCCTTGCCCTCGATCTGCTTGTAATCGAACGCGTGCATGGGTTGACCGTACTCCAGCATGACGTAGTTGGTAATGTCAACGATATTGTTGATGGGGCGAACGCCTGCAGCGCGCAGACGTCTGCGCATCCATACGGGAGAGGGAGCGATCTTGACGTTCTTGACTACCTTTGCAGCGTAGCGATAGCAAAGATCGGGCGCGCTGATGCCTACGGAGAGGTAGTTGTCAATGCTGTCACCGTCCTGTGTACCATTGACGTATACGGGAGGAATGTGCCATTCAAGATCCATAGAAGCAGCGGTCTCGCGGGCAAGACCGATCACGGACAGACAGTCGGGACGGTTGGAGGTGATCTCAAACTCAACCACGGTGTCGCGGATCATTTCACAGTCGCAAATATCCTGTCCGAGATACGCTTCGTAGCTCTCGGGCAGAATCCAGATGCCGTTTTCCTCAACACCGGGGCAGTCGTTGGCGGTCAAGCCCAGCTCTGCAAACGAGCACATCATACCGTTGGAGTCAATGCCGCGCAGCTTGCCTGCCTTGATCTGCTTGCCCTCGGCAACCGTTGCGGGAGCAACTGCAGCGGGAACGATCGCGCCAACGAAAACGTTCTGCGCACCGGTAACGATCTGAATGGGTGCGTCAGCACCGATCTCGATCTGGCAGATCCACAGGTGATCGGAGTCGGGGTGATGCTCCATAGCAACTACCTTACCGATGCGAACGTTGGAAATTTCCTCTGCGAGAACCTCAAATCCCTCCACCTTGGAGCCGGTGTCGGTCATGCGGTCGCAGTATTTCTTGGTGTCCGTAATCTTGTCTGTATCAATATAATCGTGAAGCCAATTAAAAGAAAGATTCATATCTTCGCTCTCCTTTCTCAGAACTGCTCAAGGAAACGCACGTCGTTCTCATAGAACAGACGGATGTCATCTACGTGATACTTGAGCATGGCGATACGCTCGATACCCATACCGAACGCAAAGCCGCTGTATTCCTCGGGGTCAATGCCGCACATGGTCAGCACGTTGGGGTGCACCATGCCCGCGCCCAGAATTTCGATCCAGCCCTCGCCCTTGCAAAGTCTGCAGCCTTTACCGCCGCAAGCAAAGCAGGAAACATCCACCTCTGCGCTGGGCTCGGTGAAGGGGAAGTGGTGGGGACGGAAACGGCAACGGGTCTCTTCGCCAAACTGTGCCTTTGCAAAGGTCTCCAGCATGCCCTTGAGGTCGCCCATGGTAATGCCCTTGTCAACAACCAAGCCTTCCATCTGATGGAACAGAGGGGAGTGGGTTGCGTCCATTGCGTCGGAGCGGTAAACTCTGCCGGGGGAGATGATGCGAATCGGAGGCTTCTGCACCTCCATGGTTCTCGCCTGCACGGGAGAGGTCTGCGAGCGCAAGAGGATGTTCTCGGTGATATAGAAGGTGTCCTGTGTATCTCTTGCAGGGTGATTTTCCGGAATGTTGAGCTTCTGGAAGTTGTAGAGGTCGTACTCTACCTCGGGGCCTTCTGCAATAGAGAAGCCCATACCGATAAAGATCTCTTCCATATCTCTCTGTACGCGGGTCAGGGGGTGTACGTGACCGACGCGGGTGGTCTTGCCGGGCATGGTAACGTCCAGGCGTTCAGCCTTGAGCTGCTCTTGGAGTGCAGCAGCCTTCTGCGCTTCAGCCTTTTCGGCAACGGCTGCCTCGATCTCCTCGCGCACCTGGTTTGCCAGCTGACCGATCACGGGTCTTTCCTCGGCACTCAGCTTGCCCATACCGCGCAATACGGCGGTCAGCTCACCCTTTTTGCCAAGGTATTGAATTCTGATCTGCTCAAGATCTTCGCCCGCAGCAATCTTTTCAAGTGCTGTCGCGCGAATTTGATTCAGCATTTCTTTCATGTTGATTCCTTCCTTTTATTTAGAAATTGTTTTTTTACATATAAAAAGCCGTCCCATACAAACATGGGACGGCATAAAAACCGCGGTACCACCCAATTAAAGGCGTGTGGCGCAAATAGCGCACAAAGCCAACACTCTGCTGACGGATAACGGTGTCTGCCGTGTCCCACTACCAAAGCTTGGCTCACAGGACCTGCTCCGAAGGGAAATGCAACACACGCCACGCAAGATCGCTTTCAGCCGCGTCGATCCTCTCTGTGTACGCTTTTTCGTGTGCGCTGACTTCATCATCGCATTTACCGTAATATTATATCACATTGTGTTTGCAAATGCAAGAGGTTTTGCGAATAATTTTCGCTTTTTTGTAGAAACGATTGAAAAGTTTTGATCAAACTTTTTCAAAAGTTTGCGCAGGTCGAGGGCGCGAAGCCCTCGTCGACTCCGCAGAGGCGAAATTCCTTTAATGGCGTTTTTGGTTCTTTTTGCGCCGGCGGTGTCAAAAAGAACGGAGAGAATTTTCTCAATGTGATCAGTATGTGCGCGCACTGTTGCTTGACTTTTATCTTGTGTTATGTTATAATTAACGCATCAAACACGAAAGGAGTGCGGCATGAATAAAAAGCAAAAAATTCTTTTGATTGCTTTTGGCGTATTGTTCGCGCTCTTGGTAATCGGTGCTCTGATCGGCACGGCTGCTATGCTTTTGTTTGGCAATCCGCAGGGGTTGGTGGGGGAATTGCTTGACGATAATAACATGAATGTTGAGCGAAATACCCAAGAGTCCGGATATGGCGCCGATACCCAAATGCCTGTTTCTTCTCCGGAGGAGCTGATCACGCAGGATGAAGAAAGCTCGCGGATCAAAGAAGTGTTTGACTATACAACGTTGTTTGATTTTGAAATGCAGCATAAGCCGACGTATGAAGATTATTTGAAGATCGCAGAAAATATGACGGTGGAAGAGGCGGTTGCCATTCTTGGAAAGCCGCACAATATGGATGCCGCGGCAGGGAGTAAGTACCTGACGTGGGAAATGGCTGATGGCGGTAGCTGTTGGATCAGGGCGGTTTCTCTGCGGGCAACCGAGAGTCCCACGGAGTGGTCGGAAATTCTTAGGCCAAATTACGGTGGTGCAATCGTGGCGTATCATTACTGCTACGGTTACGATGTCGACGATGGGAAATAAGAAAAGGCAGAAAGCGTCGCTTTCTGCCTTTTGCAATGGAAAATCGCGGACGGGCGATTCGTTCAGTCGCCCCTACGGACACACATAATTTTCGGCAGAGAGGTTGTCTTCTCTGCCGATTTGTGATATAATGGGACTAACAAAAAGCCTCTCCCTTTGGGAGAGGTGGCGGCGTAGCCGACGGAGAGGGCAAATCGTGGCGAGAATATCCCCTCTCACCCGCTATCGCGGGAGCTCTCCCAAAGGGAGAGCCTAAGGACGCGCGTAGCCTTAGGGGTATGGGCTTTGCCCGAAGCATTTGTAATACAAATGCGAAACTTGTGATAAAACAAAAACATCAATCATAAATTGAGGAGCTCTACAATGAAAACAAACATTAAATATGCCGTATTTGATTTGCTATTTTATCTAATGTGCGTATCCTTGTCGTTAGTCGGCATAATTGTATTATCAACAAGCGATGATGAAGCCAGTCGCTTTTCTTGGGTAACAATCGTTTTCAGCCTTTTTTTCCTGTTCTCGGTCATTATGCTTTTTGTTTCCATCAAAAACATACAATGGTTTAAAATTGCCGACGGACTAATCACAATTAATTGCCCGTTTGGAACGATTAAGCAGGTGCGGTTAGATGAAATTAAAAAGGCATTTAAAGACAACGCCGTTATCTTTCAATTAAAAATGCTTGGCATTAGACGTCCTCACATTGTACTG
>JAFNZX010000018.1 GCA_017382615.1 Clostridia bacterium
CATCATCAATTGGAAAATTTATCCGATTGCGATGATACCCAAGTCATGATCCTTGCCTTACAAGCACAACCGGGCGAAACCATTGACATCATGGCTGCCGGTCTGCACGTATCTGTGGCAAGGAGTACCGTTCAGAATCTTCGCGCTTCTTGCGGTGGGCGTGCCGTCCGCATTAAAGAGCAGGGAGTAATTCTGTGCGGAAACAAGGAAGCCGGGGGCAATGGCGTTGCAGCGGATGTTCGTGCCTGCAAAGTGCGTTGCCAGCCATTGCGTGAAGTTGGAAATACCTGCCTTTGCTGCAGAGTATGCGGGAATCTTGGTCAAGGGGGTATAGGCGTTCATGGAAGAAATGTTGAGAATGCAGCCGCCCGTCTCCAGCATATCCTTGGCAAACGCCTGCGTGGGCAGCAACGTGCCTTGGAAGTTGAGCTTGAATACAAAGTCAACACCTTCTGCGTCAAGATCAAAGAAGGACTTACCATCGGGCGTTGCCTCGTGATGGTATTCGTTAGAGGTGGTTGCTCTGGGGTTGTTGCCACCTGCGCCGTTGACAAGCACGTCGCACTTGCCAAGATCTGCAAGCACCTGCGCATGCACCTCTTCAAGAGCCGCAGGATCCAGCACGTTCGCCTTGTAGCCCTTGCAGATAAAGCCCTCTGCAGTCAGCTCGTCGGCAAGCTTGGTAACCGCTTCAAGATTGATGTCAAGTGCTGCTACCTTTGCACCGCACTGTGCAAACGCACGTGCCATTGCACCGCAGATCAAACCGCCTGCGCCGGTAATGACGACAACTTTGTCGGTGTAGTCTATTTTCAAAGGTAAGTTAATCATATTATTTATCCTCCAATTTGTCAAGCATGTCCCAAACGCCCAGCATGTACATAATGCCAAGCGCGCGGTCGTAAAGTCCGTAACCGGGGCGAACCGTACCGGGGCCCTCACCCCACAAATGTCTGCCGTGGTCGGGACGGATGTAGCCGTCAAAGCCGCAATCATGGTAAGCCTTCAGTATATCCAGAATACCCGTGTCACCGTCACAATCGCGATGGGAAGCCTCTGAGAAGTCACCGTTCGGGAAGTGCTTGACGTTACGAATGTGCGCAAACGCAATGCGATCGCAGTGCTTGCGCACAATGTCAGCTACGTTGGTATCGGGATTTGCGTTCAGGCTGCCCGAGCAAAGCGTCAGGCAGTTACAGGGGTGATCGACCATAGAAAGGAAACGGTCGATCGAGGGCTCGTCCACCAAAAGTCTGGGCAGACCGAAAATGTCCCAGGGCGGATCATCCATGTGAATTGCCATTTTGATACCGGTCTCATCACAAACGGGCATCAGTGCTTCAAGGAAATACTTGAGGTTTTCCCACAGCTTTTCATGGTCAACGTCAGCATATGCCTTGAACAGCTGGTCCAGCTTTGCCATACGCTCAGGCTCCCAGCCGGGGAAGGACATATTGTATCTCTCAGTAAAATCCAGAATGTACTTTGCCATGGCATTGTAGTCATCCTGAATCATGTTCTTTTCATAGAATAGTGCGGTCGAGCCGTCGCCCACGGGGTGGAACAGATTGGATCTGGTCCAGTCGAAGATAGGCATGAAGTTGTAGCAGATGACCTTGACACCAAAGGGCGCAAGATTGCGAATGGTCTGCTTATAGTTTTCGATATAAGCATCTCTTGTCGGCAAGCCGATCTTGATGTCATCATGCACGTTGACCGACTCCACCACATCCATGTTAAAGCCGTAAGCGTCAAGCTGCTCTTTGACCTTTGCAATTTCTGCGGGTTGCCAAACCTCGCCCGGCATTTTGTCGTGTAATGCCCAAACGATTCCGGTCACACCGGGAATTTGTTTGATATCGGCAAGGCTGATCTTATCATTCCCCTCGCCATACCAGCGGAATGTCATTTGCATATTGTGTCTCCTTATTCAAGCCCGAAATAGCGAGCTGCGTTGTTGTAACAGATATCCTGTACAAGTGCACCTACTGCCGGAATATCGCAAGGGTATTCGCCGTTTTCTATCCACGTTCCGATCAGATTGCAGAGGATACGACGGAAGTATTCGTGTCTTGTATAGCTCAGGAATGAACGTGAGTCGGTCAGCATACCAATAAAGTTGCCAAGAATACCAAGATTGGCAAGACTTGTCATCTGCTCTTGCATGCCTACCTTGTTATCATTGAACCACCAAGCGCTGCCATGCTGCACCTTGCCGGGAATTGAACTATCCTGGAATGCACCAATCAGCGAGTCGATCCATTGGTTATCTGCAGGGTTCAGGCTATAGAGCACGGTGCGGGGCAGTTGACCGTCCTTATCCCATGCATCCATCAGTCTGTAAAGCGGTGCGCAGCTGTCTGTCACGGCAATGGAGTCAAAGCCTGTATCGGGACCAAGGTCTGCAAATCTGCGGCTGTTAGGATTTCGCATGCAGGAGAAGTGCAGCTGCATGACCCAGCCTCTGCGTGCATATTCACGTCCGCAGAAAAGTAACAGTGCGGTCTGATATGCTTCAATCTGTTCTTTGCTCACCGTGCCGCCTGCAAGAGCCGTCGTCAATGCCGCATTGATTTCATCCTCGCTTGCCTCTCGGTACATGATGTAGTCAAGTCCGTGATCGCTTGCGCGACAGTCATGTGCGGCAAAGTGATCCATTCTAACAGAAAGCGCAGCTTTAACGTCGGCAAGAGTTTTAATCTCCATGCCGGCAGTCTTGCCAAGCTTTTCAATGTATGCGGCAAAACCGGGCTTATGCATATTCAGCGCGGGATCGGGACGGAAGCTGGGATATACCTTGGTGGTAAAGTCGGATTCAGCCAGAAGTTTGTGGTATTGCAAGTCGCTGCAGGGGTCATCAGTTGTGCCGATCATAGCAACATTGCTCCGGGAAATCAGTCCGCGTGCGCTAAATTCCGGCTCAGCCAATTTGCTTAGAGCCAGATCCCACACCTGTTGGGCAGTATCACCGTTTAAAATGC
>JAFNZX010000132.1 GCA_017382615.1 Clostridia bacterium
AGACTTGTCTGGGATGCGGCACCTGCACCTTCGTTTGCCCCACCTGCCAGTGCTACGACATCAAGGATTTCAAGACGAACAAGGGCGTGCAGCGCTTCCGTTGCTGGGACTCCTGCATGTATTCCGATTTCACCAAGATGGCCCACGGAAACAACCGTAATTCTCAGCTGGAGCGCTTCCGTCAGAGATTTATGCACAAGCTGGTATACTTCCCTGCCAATAATGACGGCATCTTCGGATGCGTTGGCTGCGGTCGCTGTCTGTCCCGCTGCCCCATCTCTATGAACATCGTTAAGGTTATGAAAAAATTAGGAGGTAATGCGTAATGAATACTGAGGCTTTGATTCCCGTTGTCGGCGTTATTACCGACATACGCATTGACACTCCCGACATAAAGACCTTCCGGGTCGTTACCCCCGACGGCAAAAAGGCGTTCGACCACAAACCCGGTCAGTGCGCCATGCTCTCCATCCCCGGTGTGGGCGAGGCCATGTTCTCCATCACCTCCTCCCCCACAAACACCGAGTATATGGAGTTCTCCATCAAGAAGTGCGGATGCGTTACCGAGTGGCTCCACGCCGCTGAGGTCGGTCAGCAGATCACCATCCGCGGCCCGTACGGCAATCCCTTCCCCGTGGACGACGCGTTTGCGGGCAAGAATATGCTCTTTATCGCGGGCGGTGTAGGCCTTGCGCCCCTTCGCTCCGTTATCAACTACGTAAGACATTACCGTGACCGTTACGGCAAGGTGGACATCGTTTACGGCTCCAGAAGCAAGGACGATCTCCTGGATTACGACGAGATCCTCAACGAATGGATGACCGACGACGGTATTGACGTTCACCTCACGATCGACCGTGAGCAGGAAGGTTGGGACGGACACGTCGGATTCGTTCCGAACTACGTCAAGGAGCTTGGCTTCGATACCGATAAAGTAGCGGTTCTCTGCGGACCTCCCATTATGATTAAGTTCACTTTGGCAGGACTGCAGGAGCTCGGATTTGACAAGACCCAGGTTTACACGACGCTTGAGCTTCGCATGAAATGCGGAATCGGCAAATGCGGCCGCTGCAACGTGGGATCGAAATACGTCTGCAAGGACGGCCCCGTTTTCCGCTGCGACGAGCTTGACGAGTTGCCGGACGAATATTGATAGGCTGAAAGGAAACATACAATGGAATCTATGGTTAATATTTACCTGTTTGGTAAGAAATATGAAGTGCCGGAAAATCTGACAATCATGTGCGCTATGGAGTACGCCGGCTACCAGCTGGTACGCGGCTGCGGCTGCCGTAACGGCTTCTGCGGTGCCTGCGCTACCATCTACCGCATCAAGGGCGATCGCGAACTGCACTCCTGTCTGGCTTGCCAGACCAAGGTAGAAGAGGGTATGTACATCGCAACCCTGCCCTTCTTCCCCCTGGTGAAGGCTGTGTACGACGTGGAGAAGATCCCCACCACCGAGCAGATCATGATGCAGCTGTATCCCGAAATCTACGCCTGCGTAGGCTGCAACGCCTGCACCAAGGCCTGCACCCAGGGCCTGAACGTTATGCAGTATATCGCATACGCACAGCGCGGCGAATACGAGCTCTGCGCAGAAGAATCCTTCGACTGCGTAATGTGCGGCGTTTGCTCCTCCCGCTGCCCCGCAGGCATCTCCCATCCTCAGGTTGCAATGCTTGCCCGCCGCCTCAACGGCAAATATCTTGCTCCCGGCTGCGGACATCTTGATGAGCGCGTAAAAGAGATCAAAGACGGCACATTCAACGATCTCATCGAAGCTCTTATGCAGAAACCTGTTGACGAGATCAAAGAACTCTACAACAACCGTGATATAGAGAAATAAGGAGGGGCCGAAATTATGTATTCCGAAGAAATTATGAAATCCATAAAGGCGGTTGAGGCTGCTCGCGAAAGCAACATCGCCTATGAGCCCGCCAGAATGACAGCAAAAGAGAAGGAAGACCTTCTTGCTGCATATCATCCCGACTATAAGCAGGATGAGTTTGAAGTTCTCAAGATTGGTCCCAATAAGGGTGAAAAAGTTCCCAAGGAGCTCGCTGCAGTTCTTCAGGCAGGCAGCCGCATCACCGCTGATGCTGTTGACCTCACCAAACCCGATTACGACGTTGACGTTCTCGTTATCGGCGGCGGCGGCGCAGGTTCCTCCGCAGCAATTGAAGCTGACG
>JAFNZX010000133.1 GCA_017382615.1 Clostridia bacterium
AGAGCAGGACGAAAAAAGCCACCGTTGCCGGTGGCTTCTTTCAAATTTGCCGTTATTCCCGCAGCCTCATGTCGGCTCTTTTTTATTCGTTTGTTTTACCTTGCGCAATACGGTAATACTCAAAGAACTTATAGATATTGTACCCCTCGGGGGCGGTCATTTCGCAATAGGTCTTGCCAAAGCTGAAAAGCAGGAAGCGTCTGCCGCGCATGGAAAGCTCGGTAATATCCGAGAAGGGAACGTGTAAGTCGCCGCAGGTAATGCTGTCCGCGTTCATGATGAATTTACCCGTGGCAAGCGTCTGCTCCTCGTGATTTTCCACCGTGTAAACTCTTGCGTCCTCAGCAAAAAATACAGTACCGTCAGCAACCAAAGCCTCGGTTGCCTTGCGCTGATTTGCGGCAAGAGCGGTCAGGGTATTGTCGGGCGTACCGTGCAGGTATCCGAATTTGTCATATGTAAAGAATTTTCCGCAAGCCGTGCAACTGACGCGATCGCCCTTGGATTTCATGGTGTCAACTTTTCCACAGAAGGGGCACAGGTAAAGCAGGTTTTCCATGCTTTCGGCAAGTCTCTTGCCCTTGTATTTGCTACGCTTTTGTGCCTGGCGCGCGTATGCGTCCTCGTAAAGGTCCTCGCATATGATGCGGTTGATCTCATCCTCGCTCATAGCAGCGATTTGCTCTGCGGTAAAGACGTGAACGGGCTCGCCGTGTACGTAGCCTCTGCGCGTGTTTTTTGTGCTCCACATGGGGCTTGCAAAGTAGCCGCCCGAGATGCGATAGGTCACAAGAGCGCAGCGCGCAGCCTTGACAAGCCCACCCGTTGTGGGGGTGATGGCGCAGGTCAAGCCGTCCCAGGAGCGCACGCCCTCGGCAAACATGCAAACGTTTGCCCCCTTGCGCACCTTGCGCAGAATGTCAATGATTGCAGACGCTGCCGTCGTGCCTTTCTTGCGCAGAATGGGAGCAAGCCAATAGTTCAGGAGCTTGTAGCCGCGCTTCCAACGCGCAATGTGCTCGCTTGCCACAAAGTACATTTGCCGCGGGAAGGAGCAGCCCACGAAAAGCGGGTCAAAGTCGGTAACGTGGTTGGAGAGCACGATGTAGTGATCGGGCAAGTTCTTTGCCACCTTGCAGGTGTATCCGAATTTGAGATAACAAAAGAGCCTGACGGGGTGTCGCAGCGTCTTCCAAAACAGATTGAGTCGTTTTTGCACGGAAAGGTCCTCCGTTTATCAAGATTTTTTGCAAGAAAATGCTCCCGCGCGGGGCAGGAGCATTGAGTTAGCAAGTGTGATTTAAGCCTGTGCACGCTTGAGCTCGTGCTCCAACCAGATCAGCCCCATGCTGAAGGCATCGTGCAAGCCGTCCTTCTGACCCTGCTTGACGATCTTTGTGGGATCCTTGGAGTCAAGAACCTGGATTAAGATCTTGCCGGGCACCTCGTCGCCCTTTTCATTTTTGACGTAGGACATGATCTCCAGCACTAAAATGCAGGGCTCGTTCATGTCGCCGTAGCAAATGGTGTTGCCCTCGCGAACCAAGGGCTTGTCTTTATAGTAAAGGTATTCGCCGCCCACTTGAGCGCGTGTTTCGTTTGCC
>JAFNZX010000134.1 GCA_017382615.1 Clostridia bacterium
TCTCTCACAAAAGGCACCGTTGGTAAAGTCCGGGAAGTCGACAGGTGCGCCGCCCTTGGCGATAGACATTTCAGACAGCGGGGTGACAGCCATCCATGCTGCTGCGTCATAAACGTCGATGGGGCAAGGCGTACCGTTACGAACAGCCTCAATAAACGCGTCGTAGACCAAGCCGTCCATGCCGCCGTGACCGCCGCGCAGTCCCTCCTTGAGATACTTCTCCCAAACGGGATGCTCGTACTTCTCCAGATACTTTTCAGCGTTATTCCAATTCTTGCTCCAGCACCAATGGTCAGCGGGCGTGAAATCGGAATCCAGATAAATCGAGTTATTATCCTCCATGTACATACCCAGCGTGCCGCGCACGGTAAATCTGCGACTGTAGGCTCTGGGCAGCGTGGTATCAAGGCTGAGCGTGATTGTCTCGCCGTTTGCGCACTTGATAATGGTGGTGACTACGTCGCCCTGCGCAAAGCTTGCGGTCTGAAGCGCGGGATTGACGTTTTCATGCTGCTTTGCATATTCATTCATGCCACGCGACTTGCTTGCCACGGAAACGAGCGACAAAAAGCGGTTACCGCGGTTGATATCCAGAATCTGTGCGATGGGACCAAGCTCGTGCGTGGGATAGTTCTCGCAATTTCTGTGCAGATAATTGCGCAGTCTGTAATGTCTGTTTTCTTTGCCAAAAGCGATCTCATCACGCAAGTCGTGGCAATAACCGCCCTCGCAGTGCACGATCTCGCCAAACAGTCCTTGCTTGATCATATTCATGACCATCATTTCAGTGCGACCGTAGCAGCAGTTCTCAAGGAACATAAAGGGGGTTCCCGTCTGCTCGTATGTACGTACCAGATCCCAGCATTGATCGATGGTGTACGCGCCGCCAACCTCCATACCGACGGCAATACCCTTTTGCATGGCTTCAATGGCGATCGGCACGTGGGATTCCCAAGAGGAAAGAATGAGCACGGCATCTGCAAGATCCTGATTGAGCACGTCATGCCAATTCGTGCTTGCAAAGGGTTTGGGCTGACCGTGGCGCACAACGGTATCCACGCCCCATTGTACTCTGTCTTCATACGAGTCGCATACTGCTGTCACGACCATATTGTCCATTTCTAACAGACAATTCTCCATCATATATTGACCGCGGCATCCGATTCCAATTACCGCAACTCTTACCTTTTCCATTATTCGTTCCCCCCGAGAAGTCGTTTTCACTTTAAATAGTATATCATATTCCGTTCTTTTTGTCAAGAATTTTCCAAAACTATTGCAATGCCTCACAGGTTGTGCTATAATAAATGCGTATGTATTTTATGAACGGAGTTCAGAATATGAAAATTATTATCGTTGGTGCAGGCACTGTCGGAACGGTTATTTGTTCAAGACTTGCCCGCGACAATTTCAACATCACATTGATCGACAACAACGTCTCCGTGCTTGCCGAAATGAGTAACAAATTTGATATCATTGGAATTGAAGGTAACGGTGCGTCCGTTTCCACGCTGCGCAAGGCAGGTGCGGACAAAGCGGATCTTTTGGTTGCTGTTACAAATCAAGACGAGTTGAATATTCTATGCTGTGCATCAGCAAAAAAACTGGGCACAAAGCACACAATCGCACGTGTACGCAACCCGGAATACAATGAGTTGATGCAGATGATCAAAAATGACCTCAACCTTTCTCTGACCATCAATCCCGAGCAAGAGGTCGCAAAAGAAATTTCGCGCATGCTGCGCTTTCCGTCTGCAACAAAAATTGATACTTGCTATCATGGCAGAGTGGAGCTTGCAGAGTTTGTAATTGGTGAGGATTCTCCCCTTTGCGGCATGCCACTGGCTCAGCTGAATGCTAAGTTAAATCTGCGATTTTTGATCTGCGGTGTTCTCAGAGATGGTAAAGCCTACATACCTAAGGGAGATTTTATTCTTGCCGAGGGTGATAACGTCTGCCTGACTGCACACGATGAAGAAATGATGCACTTTTTCAAAGCGATCGGCGCTTACAAGCACCCGGTAAAAGACGTATTGATCGTAGGTGGCGGCAGAATGACATATTACTTGATGAATCATTTGCAAAAAAGCAAAATACGCGCCACCGTTATCGAACCTGATAAGCAGCGTGCACGCGAAATTGCAGAAAAGTTCAATTGTAACGTCATTCGTGAGGACGGCACCAACCAGTCCGTACTAAAAGAAGAAGGCATCGCCAATGCAGATGCATTCCTTGCGCTTTCGGCTGTCGATGAAGGCAACGCAATCGTTTCCCTTTACGCAAAATCGCAAGGGACAAAAAAAATCATCACACTCATCAGCGCCATGCAATACGTCGATCTGTTTAAACGCATGGGACTTGACGGCATTGTTTCTCCCAAATATTCCACTTCAAACGAAATTTTGCGTTACGTAAGATCCCTCGCTGTTACCAAGGACATCGAGATCGAATCCTTGCACAAGCTGATGGAAGATAATTTCGAGGCACTCGAGTGCGTAATTAAGGAGCCTGTTGAGGGAATTACAGGAATTGCACTTAAGAATTTGAAGCTAAGATCTGACGTGCTGATCGCAAGCATCGTACACAAGGACAAAATCGTGATTCCCTCCGGTAACGATACTATGGAGAGCGGCGACACAGTCATTCTGTTTACATCCGGTGTGGAAATCAACGACATAAAGGATATACTGAAATAATATGAATTATCGTATGCTACGGTATCTGCTGGGCTGCATTTTGCTCATTGAAGCAATTCTTATGCTATTGCCCTTGGCAGTTTCATTGATCTTGCATGAGAACGTCATGCCTTTCGTTTATACGATCGTAATTCTGCTTGTCATTTCAACGCCTTGCGTGATTCTGAAACCCAAAAATACGCAGATTTATGCAAGAGAGGGCTTTGTTTGCGTCAGTGCAGCATGGATTCTGCTGGCGGTGTTTGGGGCACTTCCCTTTATTTTCAGTGGCGCAATCACAAATCCCATTGACGCATTTTTTGAAACTGTTTCCGGATTTACCACTACAGGTGCAACCATCCTGCCTGCAGTAGAGCATCTGCCCAAGGGCATTCTGTTCTGGCGCAGCTTTACCCACTGGATTGGCGGCATGGGCGTGCTTGTGTTCATGCTGGCGATACTGCCAAGTGCAGGAGGAGAGGCAATTCACTTAATGCGCGCTGAAGTTCCCGGACCGACTAAGGGAAAGTTAGTACCCAAAATGCGCCAGACCGCGCTGATTCTGTACGGCATTTATATCGCGTTAACTTGTATTCAAATCATTGCCCTGCTGCTTTGCAAGCTGCCTTTATATGATGCAATCGTCAGTGCGTTCGCAACGGCAGGTACAGGCGGTTTCTCCATTTTGAACGAATCTATAGCGGGCTATCATAACCCTGCAGCCGAATGGGTCATTGGCGTTTTCATGCTGCTGTTCGGTATCAACTTTAATCTGTTTTTCTTTATATTGGTCGGAAAAATCAAATATGTTTTCAAAAGTGAGGAGTTGCGCGCTTATTTGGGCGTAGTGGCGGTTGCTGTCACTGTAATATTGATCAACACTTACCACACGTTTGAATCGTTCGGTCAAGGATTGCGCACAGTTTTCTTCCAGGTGTCCTCAATCATTACAACTACGGGATTTTGCACGGTTGAATTCAACGACTGGCCCGTGCTCTCTAAAACCGTAATCGTCATGCTGATGATGATCGGTGCTTGTGCCGGTTCTACGGGCGGCGGGTTGAAGATTTCCCGAATCATGATCTTATGCAAAAATATTGTTCGCGAAATTAAGCATATGATCAGACCTCGCTCGGTTAACGTTGTCAGAGTTGACGGCGATGTAGTACCAGACGAAACGCTACGTTCCGCGACGGGATATCTGACAGTTTACATCTTGGTAACTATAATCACTATGCTGATCATTTCGATTGACGGCATTAGTATGGAAACAAATCTTACAGCAGCAGTTTCCTGCGTAAACAATATCGGACCTGCGCTGGGAGAATTTGGTGCATTCGGGAATTTTTCTCCTTATTCCGATTTTTCTACGCTTGTACTCTCCTTCTCTATGCTGTTCGGCAGGTTGGAACTCGTGCCTATGATGGTATTGTTCTCCCCTCATGCATGGAAAAAAAGATAATTAAAAAATTTCGGCGAAGGCTTGCAAGCCTTCGCCGTTTATCTATTTAGTTACGTTTTCGGGATTTCCTTGGCTTCTGTATGCAGCAAGCACCAAGCGCACAACCTTTGCAGCCTCTTTACCATCAATAGGAAATTGTCTGCCCGTTTTCACACAGTCATAGAAATCCGCAATAAGTGCACCGTGGCTTGAGCCGTAGCATGCTTTTCCAAGTGCCAATGCCCCCTCCTCATAGTATTCATGGCGGTTGCCATAAAGCACGTCCTTAGGCATGACCTTTATCCACTCACCGTCCGCACATAGCGTCAGCTCTACCGGACAATCGGTTGCGCCGCCATTGGTAGCATAGAAGGTAAAGCCTTGATTGGGAGCACCTGCCAATATCACGGCGGTATCCTCCACCTCTATTGCATCAGAAAGCGTCAAGCAGGATATGGTTGCGCGTAATTGCTCCGGCATACCGACAAGCCATTGCACCAAATCAAGCGTGTGCAGTGCCTGATTGATCAATACGCCGCCTCCCTCGGTGTCCCATTTTCCTCTCCACGCGCCAGATGCATAATATGCGGCATCTCTGTGCCACGTCACGCTCGCGGTCGCACACAGGCTTTTTTTGCCCTCTAAGTAAGTCTTTACCGCAAGGTTTGCGGCATTATATCTGTTTTGCAAGCATACACCCAACTGCGCCTTGCTTTTTTTCTCCGCTTCAAGGATGCGAGGTATATCCGCCTCCCTGATGCACAGCGGTTTTTCGCAAAGCACGTTGATCCCACGATTCAAAGCAGCGACGATCATGTCTGCATGCAGGTAATGCGGCGTGCAGATATGTACTGCGTCGATCTGCTCGCGATCCAGCATCTCAACGTAATCCGTATAGTGGCGCTGACCCGGAGCGCTTCGTAAGGCGGCTTCATTAACGTCACATACCGCTACAATCTCATGCCCTTGACTATGAAGCACCTGCTCATGAAGCTTGGCAATATTACCGTAACCGATAATAGCAGATCTCATAAATTTCTCCTTATTTCGAGCCAAACGTGCCTGCGGTATCTGCAATTGCAGCGTCTACGCAGGTCTTTTTCTTGGAATTTGCAACGTGCTGCTCCAGCTCACGCAGATATCTGTCCTCATCCACGGGCAGCATGATAGGCTCGCCGTTGTTCCAGCCGGAAAGCTCCATCGCATTCATCAGCTCAACACCATTGATGCCCTCTTTACCGTCAACAAACAAGGGCTCTTCGCCGCGAATTGCAGCGATAAAGTTATTGATAATACCCATGTGCTGAGGGTTCTCACCGTCAGTTTCAACCTCGGTCATGGTGCACTTAGGAGGCACGAAGCCGATGGTTGCAGTCTTAGACCACTCCTGAGAGTCCTGCTCGTTCTGCCAATAGTAAAGCTTGTTATTCTCTACCAGCAGCTTACCCTTAGTACCGGAGATTTCAAATCGGTTGGTACCGGGAGCTTCTCCGGTAGTAGTAATGAATACACCGGTAGCTCCATTCTTATAACGGAAGTATGCGGTTACTTCATCTTCTACCTCAATATCGTGCCATTTGCCAAACTGACAGAAGCCGTTGACCTGCTCAGGAAGCTCTCCTACAACCCATTGCACAAGGTCGATTTGGTGGGGACACTGATTGAACAGCACGCCGCCGCCTTCGCCTTCCCAGGTAGCTCTCCAGCTGCCGCTATCGTAATACTGCTGGGTGCGGTACCAGTCGGTAATGATCCAGGTGACTCTTTGCAGCTCACCGATGCCGCCTGCCTGCACGATCTCACGCATTTTGCGGTATACGCAGTTGGTACGCTGATTGAACATCATGGCAAAGAGCGCGTTCGACTGCTTGGCAACCTCATTCATTTCTTTGACCTGCTTGGTATAAACTCCTGCAGGCTTGTCACAGATGACGTGAATGCCGCGCTTGAGTGCTTCCATTACCATTTCCGGATGGAAATAGTGCGGCACAACGACCATAACCATATCGCAAAGACCGCTGTCAAGCATTTCAATATAGTTATCAAAATAGGCTACGTCCTGCCCAACGGTTCTGGTCTTCATGATCTCGATTTTTGCGGGATTGTTATCGCAAAGTGCAGTGATGACTCCATTCGGAATTTTGCCGGGATTAAAAAGCCCTGCCATATAATGCGTGCCTTGATTGCCCAGTCCAATAATACCAACTCTTACCTTTTCCATTTCTTTAGTCCTCCTTAAAGGTTTGCTTTGATGTATTTGATGCTGCGACCGACCTGTTCCATAGTGTCGGGCAGTGTTGCTGCATTATCCTGTTCTACAAGAAAATACTGTGCGCCTGCTGCCTTCATGCGAGGCAACAACGAAACAAAATCAATATTACCGTCACCAACGGGCGCAAAGATCGGTGTGAATCCACCGGGATTTTCGGGAGTATTGGTGATCATATAATCCTTTAAATGCACGCAGCAGATTCTGCCCTTCAAGCGATCAATCGTATTGCCGACGTCTACGCCACCATACTGTAGCCAGTAGGTATCCAACGTATAGTTGATGTACGGTGCATTTTCAATGATGTAATCAAACACGGTCTGCCCGCCATGCTTAAAAAATTCAAAATGATGATGGTGATAGAAGAAAGAAAAACCGTTATTCTGCATGATCTCGCCCGCTTTGTTGAGCTGATCGATCATATGCTTGCATCTAACCTCATCCGCAATTGCATCGGGAGGAATAGCACCAAGTCCGATGTTCTTGCAGCCGAATTTCGCGTGCTCCTCCATAAGCGCCCCGGTATCGTTTACAATGCGATCCATAGGCACGTGGGTCAACACCACGGGTAAGCCCGATTGCGCACTGACACGAGCAATTCTGTCTGCGTCAAAGGCACCACCGGAATATTGAATGTACGAATACCCCAGCTCCTTGAGTGCCAAAGCAGCTTCCAAGAAGTGCTCCTCGGTATCCAGATAATTGCGAATGGAATACAAATTAAGTCCTGCTTGCATCTTTTACATATCCTCCTGCAGAAGGCACGTAGCCATTTTCCGACAGTAATGCCTTCAAAGCATTCACAGCTGCATCAAAGGCCTGGTCGTTATTCTCAAATGTGAATTTATTTTTCATCTCCGTTGCATCTATCTGCGCATAACCCGCAAACACACGCAAGTGCGGCTCCAATGTAAGTACGACATCCGCATCGGGGTTGATCATATCGATCAACTGCGCAATCCTGCCGTCACCGCATCCTGCAGGGACGATTTCACCGGTTTCTGCTAAAACGTCCTTGATGTGAAAATAGTTGGTTTGCGCGTGCAGTGCAGTCAGCGTTTGTGCAGCATCCTGTCCACATTGCAAGAAATTAGCAGGATCATAAACGTGGAAAAGTCCCGGTACGTTTTGCTTGATCAGCTGTACGCGCTCCAAGGTATCACCAAAAATGTCTTTTTCATTTTCATGACAAAGCGCAACGCCATAGTGATCCGCAACCTCAACCATTCGCTGCAAATAGTCATATACCTTTTGTGGTTGATCGTAAGCAGCAAAGAAGCTGAACATACGGATGCGCTTGCAACCCAATACTTCTGCAAGCTGACATACGTGAGCGACCGTTTTCAAGTATTCGTCGATATCTATGGAAATGTCCACCTTTCCAAGCGGAGATCCGAGTGACCAGACAGCGATGCCGGCAGCCTCAAGCTCGGCTTTGATCTGCACTGCTTCGTCCAGTGTCAAATCCTTAACGTTCTTTCCATTGACAGAGCGCAATTCGGTCAATGCTATACCATTTCTCTTCATTGCGGCAATCTGGCCCTGCAGCGATGTCGCTGCCTCATCCGAAAACGCACAAAGTTTAATCATAGAGTCCCTTTCTTGGGTTGCGAAATTTCAGCAAAAAAGCTTGTATAATTTGCAAACCCCATTGCTTTTTTTGCATTTATATTGTACAATATATATAACGCTCTGTCAAGAGCATGAAAGAAAACATTTCAGTTTTTCTAAAACTATTTACAAACAGAGGTACCGAATGAAGCAATTTATGGAAAGAGACTTTTTACTTGGCAATCCAACAGCCAAAACGCTCTATCATGATTATGCAGCCAAAATGCCGTTGGTCGACTATCATTGTCATATTGACCCTCGCGAGATTTACGAGAACAGACAATTTGAAAACATCACGCAGATATGGTTGGGTGGAGACCACTATAAGTGGCGCATTATGCGCTCGAACGGTGTATCTGAAGAATTCATCACAGGAAATGCACCTGATCGCGACAAATTTCAAAAGTTTGCCGAAGCACTTCCCCGTTGCGTTGGCAACCCCATGTACCATTGGTGTCACCTTGAGCTCAAGACCTATTTTGGTTACGAGGGCGTGCTGAACGGAGAAACTGCGGAGAAGGTTTGGCAGCTTTGTAACGAAAAGCTCAAGACCATGCGCGCACGTGACTTCATTGCCGATAGCAACGTCGCAATGATTGGCACGACGGACGATCCCTGCAGTGATCTTGCCTATCACGCATTGATCGCCAAGGAAGGGCTTGACTGCAAGGTTTGTCCCAGCTTCCGTCCCGATCCCGCGCTGAATATGCATAAGCCCGGTTTTGCCGCATACATTGAAAAGCTTGGCAAGACAGCCGGAATGGAGATTAAAACTCTTGCCGACGTTAAAGCTGCGCTTTCTGTTAGAATGGATCACTTTGCTGCACATGACTGTCGCGCAAGCGATCA
>JAFNZX010000135.1 GCA_017382615.1 Clostridia bacterium
CTTGGAATATTCTCCGTAGGGGCGATCAGCGATCGCCCGCCATTCACGTCTACAGTATACCATATTTTTCTGCTTCTATCAAGGCGTTTTTACGAAAAATTCCACGTTTCCCCTTTTCTTTTTTGTGGCATTGTGATATAATGGAGCAAAGACTCATGAAAGGACGCTTTCACATGAAGAAAATCACCAGCTTTACCGTGGATCACGATACCATCACCCCCGGGTTTTATATCTCGCGCATTGACGGCGACGTGACCACCTTTGACCTGCGCACCCGCACCCCTAATGCGGGTGACTATATGGATCATTTGACCATGCACTCGGTCGAGCATATGCTTGCAACGCTTTTGCGCAATTCCGAGAGCAGCGAGCGCGTCATCTACTTTGGCCCCATGGGCTGCCAGACCGGCTTTTACCTTCTCATGCGCGACACCTCCCCTGCGGATGCGTTTGCGCTGCTTTGCTCCTGCCTTGCAGATGCCATTGCATACGAGGGCGAGATGCCCGGCAACAAGAGAAAGGAATGCGGCAACTATCAAAATCTTGACATGGCCGCCGCAAAGATCGAATGCAAGCGTTACCTGGACGCCTTGATCGGTAACGAAAAATTCAGCGAAAGAAAGGACTTTTCCTATGAATAAGCGTATTGGGATTATCGGTGCGATGGCTTGCGAGGTTGATCCGCTGATCGCACAAATGGAAAACGCGCAAGAGCTCACGGTGGGCTCGATCAAATTCACGCAAGGTCTGCTTTGCGGCAAGGATACCGTCATTGCGCAGTGCGGCATCGGTAAGGTATTTGCCGCCATGTGCGCACAGACCATGATTCTGCATTTCGGTGTCGGTGCCATCGTCAACGTAGGCGTAGCAGGCTCACTTTGCGACGCGCTTCGCATCGGTGATATTGCCGTGGCAACCAAGACGGTGCAGCACGACATGGATACCTCGCCCATCGGTGACCCCGTGGGTCTGATCTCGGGCATCAATCTCGTCTACCTACCCTGCTCCGAGCGTCTTTGCGATCTGCTTGCATCCTGCATTGAGGCGCAGGGCGTGCACTACGTGCGCGGCACGGTTGCGTCGGGTGACGTCTTTATCGCTTCTCCTGCGCAAAGAGCGCGTATCACCTCCAATTTTGACGCCGTCGCCTGCGAAATGGAGGGCGCAGCCATCTGTCAGGTCTGCTACGCAAACGGCGTAGAGGTAGGTATATTGCGTGCCATTTCGGATAATTGCAACGACCCCTCCACCATGGATTACGCCACCTTCCGCGATTCCTCTGCCAAGGTCGGTTGCAAAATCCTGCTTGATTTTATGAGCCGCATCTGACACACCGTTGCGGCATCCCCCTTGCCCCGATAGGGGGACGACAAATGCGCTCCGATATGATATAATCATGTCACGGTGAAAGCCGAATTTACATAGATTGGAGTGGGCACGTGACCATTAAGGAGCTTTTTGATTACGTAAATGAAATCCGCCCCAACTCCTACGGCAACCAAACCAAGCTGGTATGGGTCAACGAAATCGAGGGCGCGGTGCAAACCGAGATCATGGGAATCCTCCCCGCCAACGTGATAAACTACAAAGATAACGTTGACCTCAATACCACGCTTTTGATAGGAGCACCCCACGCAAAGCTTTACGCGTGGTATATGATCGCCATGATCGACCTGGTTACCATGGGAAGCGGGGCATTTGAGAATTCCCAAAAGGTTTTCCGAAAATTCTGGGACGAGTATGCGCGCTGGTACTTGCGTACGCATCGCGCGGCTTGACCGGAGCTGACAAAATCGGGGCTGCGTCTTTGTGCGCAGCCCCCTTTTTTATTTGTCAAATGCAGGATTGATCGCGTAATAGTTGCCGCTGTCCAGCCGCTCGCGCGTTTTGTTCAGGGCTTCTGCAAAGCGTTGGTAATGCACAAGCTCGCGCTGACGCAAAAAGCGAATGACGTCCTTGACGTCGGGATCATCGGCAAGGCGCAGAATATTGTCGTAGGTCACGCGCGCCTTTTGCTCGGCAGCAAGGTCCTCGTTCAAATCCGCGATGGGGTCGCCCTTGACCGCTAAATACTTGGTGTCAAACGGCACACCTGCCGCGCTGACGGGATAGATACCGGTGGTGTGATCCACAAAATACGATGCAAACGGGCTTTCACTGACCTCCCTTTCGGAAAGGTTGCGGGTCAGCTGATAGACAATTGCAGAAATCATCTCCATGTGGGCAAGCTCTTCCGTGCCGATATCCGTGAGTGTGCCAATGACTTCCTTGTCGGGCATGCTGTAGCGTTGATTGAGATAGCGAAGCGACGCGCCAAGCTCACCGTCCGGACCGCCAAGCTGCGTAATAATGGCGGTGGCTAACTTGGCATTTGGGGTTTTGATGTTGACGGGGTATTGCAGCTTTCGTTCATAGATCCACATATTGCGTACTCCTCTCCTTACAGGTCATTCTGCCACGGCCATGGGCTCTGTCCCCATTCCCATTTGGTCGGGCTTTTGTTATCCATAATGGTCATGGGGCCGCAGCCCTGCGCATATGCTTGGGCAACGCTCTCGCGCTCTGCAACCAGCTTGTGGTAGTAGTCAAGCGCGGCTACGTTATCGGGGTAGCTGTCCAGGTACAGTGCAAGCTCCACAATGGCGAAATCAAGCCGCCCAAGGCGTGCGTAAAGCTGCTTGCAATCTTTGCTCTGTGTCTGATCCATGACTTACCTTCCTTTCCGACTACCCTTGAAGGGAAAATCGAGGGCTTTGAATATCGTGCCCTTCTCCAGCCATTGCTCGCAATCGTAAAGGGATTCAAAGGCTTGGGTGGGAGCGTAGACCATCGCCAAGGGATAAGACTCCAGGCAGGTCGGGTCATTTGGGCGCATGGGGGGCGCGCTCGCGACAGGTGCTGCGAAAGCTCTGTCGCGGCAATCGCATTCCCGCGCGCCAAGGTTTTGCCGCAGCGTCGCGTAATCGGCGTGCTCTCTGCCACGCCCGATGCTGCTTCTTTGTGCGTACATTGCAGGTCCTCCTGTATATTTAATCGAACAAACGCACAGCACAAGGCAGTTCATTTCACCGCTCGCACCACGTGCTTGCTCATTGACAGTGTATGTCCCCACAGCGCAAATTGTGTCGATTGCAAGAGAAAAAGAAAGCCCCGTGGGACAGTGTCATTCAGTTAAGAAAGTGCCACCGCAATGGGAAAGCAAATGATGCTGATACGCGCCAAAAAGCCGTCCCCTCGGGGTTAGAGAGGCAC
>JAFNZX010000136.1 GCA_017382615.1 Clostridia bacterium
GGTCGATAATGTGTCTGGAAGCAAGCTCCGCCTTGACCTCGTCGACCGAGATGCCCATTTCGTTCATCATGACCATGATGTGGTAGGCAAGGTCTGCGATCTCGTAAATAGCTTCTGCCTTATCCTGATTCTTGCCCGCGATGATGACCTCGGTGGATTCCTCACCCACCTTTTTTAGGATCTTATCCATGCCCTTGGCAAACAGATAGGTGGTATAAGAGCCTTCGGGCATCTTTTCGCGCCTGTCGGCAAGCAGTGCCTCCAGCGTTTTAAGAGAGAACGGCTCTTCGGTTCCGCTTGTGTAAACAAGATCGTTAAAGCAAGTCTCCGCACCGGTGTGGCATGCGGGGCCATCCTTATTAACAAGCACGGTCAGAGTATCACGGTCACAGTCGGCTTTGATGCACAGACGTGCTGGCGGTTGCCAGAGGTCTCGCCCTTTCTCCAAAGCTCTTGTCTGGAGCGCGACCAAAAGCAGGTCGTGCCCTCGTCCATGGTAATCTGCAGGCTTTCTGCATTCATATAAGCCAGCATGAGTACCTTGCCGTCGACTGCATCCACCACAATAGCAGGGATCAGTCCGTTATTATCAAATTTCAAGTCCTTGATTTCCAACATAATTATAACCTCATTATGATCCCGTGCTCGGACAGTGTTTTCTTGAGCGCGGGAATTTTAATTTCACCAAAGTGGAAGACTGACGCAGCAAGACCTGCATCTACACCGGGAACATTTTTGAATAGGGTGATAAAGTCTTGCGCGCTTCCTGCACCGCCCGAGGCAATGACGGGGATGCTGACAACTTCGCATACGGCTTGCAGCATTTCAAGGTCAAATCCTTGCTTAACCCCATCAGTATCAATGGAATTTAGCACGATTTCGCCCGCGCCGTTTTGCTCAGCTCGACGGATCCATTCAAGTGCCTCAATACCTGTATTTTCGCGACCGCCCTTTGCAAAGACGCGGAACGTGCCGTCCACGCGTTTAACGTCTGCGGAGAGCACCACGCATTGGCTGCCGTATTTTCTGGCGGCTTCGTAGATCAGATCCGGGTTTTTAATCGCGCCCGAATTGACGCTGACCTTGTCAGCACCGCAAGAGAGCACACGCTCAAAATCGGAAAGCGCATTGATGCCGCCACCCACTGTAAGGGGGATAAAAACGTTTTTGGCGGTTTCAGTCAAAATATCGGTAAACAGGGCACGATCGGCTGCTGATGCAGCTATATCGTAAAAAACTAGCTCGTCAGCACCGTTGTCGCTGTAGTATTTGGCAAGCTCTACGGGAGAATTGACGTCTCGCAGCCCGGCAAAGTTAACACCTTTGACAACTCTGCCGTCCTTGACGTCCAGGCAGGGGATAATGCGTTTGGTGATCATTCCGCCACCTCCCGCACAGCTTGGGCAAGGTCAATTGCACCTGTATAGAGTGCTTTTCCTAAGATGGCACCGTACATATGCATATTGGCAAGTGCCTTGACAGTTTCTATATCAGAAATGCCACCCGAAGCAGTAAAGCACATTTGCGGGAATTCGACTTGCAGCGACTCGTATAGTGCGCGGTTAGTGCCGCCCATAACGCCGTCCTTGGAAATATCAGTGCAGATGATGACGCGCACGCCTACCGCCTGCATGGAGCGAATAAAATCCGCACCGCTGATGTTGGAAGTTTGCAGCCAGCCGTGCGTTGCAACCATACTGTCGCGCAGATCTGCTCCAACGGCAATCTTGTCGCCATACTTTGCAACCGCAGCCATGAGAAAATCGGGATCTGTCAGCGCAGCTGTACCGAGAATGACGCGAAACGCACCTGCTTGCAGGTATTTTTCCACGGTATGCATATCGCGGATGCCGCCGCCAATCTCTAATTTAAGGGAAGTGTTCTTGATAATGGCACATACCGTTTCATAATTAGGTGTAGTGCCATCGCGTGCACCTTCTAAATCAACCACATGAATATGGGTTGCGCCAGCAGTCTCAAATGACTGGGCAACAGCAACCGGATTGTCGTTGTAAACCGTCATCTGTGTGTAATCACCCTTGGTCAGGCGTACAGCCTTGCCGCCAATGAGGTCTATAGCAGGGAATAAGATCATAACTGTACCTCCTCGGGGCAAAATTCAGCAAAAGCACGTAAAATGTTCAGCCCTACGTTTCCGCTCTTTTCGGGGTGAAACTGCGTGCCGCACACGTTACCGCGGCACGCGGCAGCAGTTAAGTATGCACCGTATTCGGTTAGTGCACTGACAGAATCATCACACTGCATCGCTGCGTAGGAGTGCACGAAATAGACGTGATCTCCCTCATTTACGTACTTGAAAATGGGATGCTTAGGTTTATCCTTGGGGAAAATGAGTGCATTCCAGCCCATTTGCGGGGTCTTGAGGTTGCCGATTTCGGGTGCGATTGGACAAACTGCACCGGGAATCAACCCAAGTCCCTCATGCTCACCAAACTCAAAGCTTTTATCAAACAGCATCTGCATGCCAAGGCAAATGCCCAAGATGGGCGTGCCGGCAGCCGCTTTTTGCTTGATGAGGGTATCCAGACCGCTTTGACGAAGCTTATTTGCTGCATCTTCAAAAGCACCTACGCCCGGAAGCACAATGCGCTCTGCTTGCAGAATCTTTTGCGCGTCGGATGTGATGCATATTTGCTCGCCAATCTTTTCAAATGAGCAGGCAAGGGAAAATAGGTTTCCCACACCATAGTCGATAATCGTAATCATAATACACCCTTGGTGGAAGGAATTTGGTCGGCTTTTGCAGGATTAACCGCGCAAGCCTTTGCCAGCACTCGCGCAGCTGCCTTAAACTCTGCTTCGATAATGTGATGCGAATTTTTCCCTGCAAACTGTTTAAAGTGAAGCGTCATGCCTGCGTGACGCACGAATGCAACCCAGAATTCTTCAGCAAGCTCGGTGTCAAAATCTCCTACACGCGGGGATGGAATTTCAACGCTGTAACCAAGATAGGGTCTACCCGAAACGTCCACTGCGCAAAGCATGAGAGTTTCATCCATGGGCAGAATGATATCACCGTATCTGTAAATGCCCTTGCAATCGCCAAGTGCTTTGGCAAACGCTTCTCCAAGACAAATACCGATATCCTCAGCGGTATGGTGAAAATCCACCTCGCTGTCGCCCTTGCAATAAACGTTCAGATCAAAGTCGCCGTGTCTTGCAAACAAGGTCAGCATATGAGCGAGAAAACCGCAATCGGTTTTGACTTCGGATTTTCCTGTGCCATCCAGATTGAGTGTAAGGGAAATGTCGGTTTCGTTTGTTTTTCTGTTAATTTCACTGGTTCTCATGAGAGGTTCTCCTTTCAGAGTATGGATCGTATCACGTCCAATAGTGCATCCACTTGTTCCTTTGTACCAACGGTAATACGGCAGAAGTCGCAAATCCCGGGAGCATCAAAGTATCTTACCAAAATTGCGTGCTCTTTTAGCTTTTGATATAGCTGTTCGCCCGATATAGAGGAATGCTTGGTAAATACGAAATTGGTCAGAGAGGGGAGAGTGGTAAAGCCAAGCGCATCCAGCTGCTTTGTCAGATAGACGCGGTTTCTTGCTACTACTTTGCAATTCTGCATGTAATAATCGTTATGCTGCAGAATGGCGTGCGCGGCAGCCTGCGAGAGCGAATTGACGTTATACGGGTTGATGGAATTACGAACAGTTTCCAGATCTGCTATCAGTGCCGGCTGTGCAACAGCAAAGCCAACTCTTCCGCCTGCAAAGCTGCGGGATTTTGAAAAAGTGTTGATGACCAGCAGATTATCATACTTTTCCACCAAAGGAATTGCACACTCTGCACCGAAATCCACGTATGCCTGGTCAATGATCACCACGTTGTCGGGATTGGCTTGCAGAATGCTTTCAATCTGTAAGCGGGTCAACGCAATGCCCGTAGGGGCGTTTGGATTTGCAATAAAAATGGTTCTGCCCAACCCTGCATAATCCTCGGGATTGATGCAATACTGCGCATCCAGCGGTACGATCTTGGTATCGGTTGCATACAAACGTGAGAGCACGCTATAAAAGCCATAAGTGACGTCCGCGTATGCCGCACCGATCTCTTGATTGCAAAACGCCAGGAATGCAAAGGACAAAAGCTCGTCAGAGCCGTTGCCAAGCGTAAAATATTCGGGAGTATAGCCGTAAATACCGGCAAGATCCTCGCGAAGCTTTAACATGGTGGGATCGCAATATAGGTTTGCCTTCTGTGCCGCAGCTGCTACCGCATTTACAACCTCGGGAGCAGGAGGGAAGGGCGATTCATTGGTATTGAGCTTGATGAACTTTTGTACGTTTCTTGGTTGCTCCCCCGGTACGTATGCCTTGAGCTCACCTTGCTTGCGAGAGAAATACTTACTCATCGCTCAACCTGATCTCAGCGCTTCTTGCGTGTGCTTCAAGTCCTTCCTTGCGGGCAAACAGCGCAATATCGGGCGCCGCTTTCTGTATAGCGTTGCGGTCGTAGTAGGTATAGGAGATCTTCTTGATAAAATCGTCACCCGACAAGGGACTGGAGAATTTCGCGGTTCCGCTTGTAGGGAGGGTGTGGTTAGTGCCGGCATAATAGTCGCCAAGCGCCTCGGGGCAGTATCTGCCAAGAAATAC
>JAFNZX010000137.1 GCA_017382615.1 Clostridia bacterium
GACAGGCATTTCTGCAGACGCGCGGCAATTCATTCCGCATTCTTTTTCTTGGTTCGCCGGGTGACGAACGGCAAAACAATCCATCGCCACCGCCACGTACGTCTGCGGGCGCGATAGGCTTTGCTGATCGCTTTGCTTTCGGGGTGTTCCTTGTGTGCTGCTTCCCATTTTTCCAGCTGAAATTGCAGGTAGGACGCAGCGCTTTGCATCTGCTCGGGCAACTGCATGTATTCCAGCTGAAACAACGATTCGTAATCAGCGGCGATTGCGGTTTCGTTGGCAATGTCACGCATGAGTGCAACGGCATGCGCCAAGCAGAGGTCGGCTTGCGTGCATTGTCCGGCGTTTTTGAAGTATGCGTATTTGGTAAAATACACCACGCTTGCGTATTCACGTGCCTTAATGGAGTGGGGATGCGACAGGGCAATGTCGAGTGCTTTTTGAATGAGCGCGCTGTGCTCCGGCACTGTCTGTGCGCATGCTGCACCGTAAACGTACGCCTGTGCCACCTGCAGCTGCACCCCCTCGGAAAGATGTGAGAGCTGCATGGTATCAGCCAGTGCAAGGGCTCTGTCTAAAAGGGGTTGTCTGCCCTGGGCAGATTCTTGGTATTGTATTGCGTGCAAAAGACATTTTAAAAGCTGTTCTTTATCAAAGGCGCTGCCCGATTCGTCGTATAATGCCTGCGCCGTATCTGACATCCGCACGGCAAGAGCGGCACTGTTTTTACTTTTGTTTTGCATTATCGAAGCCGGCAAAAGCCACATCGTGATCCATCGGCGTCGAAAATCGGCATCATCCGTGCCCCAATCACTGTAAAAAAACGTTTCTGCGTAATAAGCCAATCCCCTGCCGGGCTCATTTTTGCAGAAGTGGATCTCGCAGCACAGCATGGCGTATTCCGCAACCAAAGCATCGTATGTGTTGTCCGATATCTTTTTGAGCGAAAGGTCGTTGGCTATTTTTCTTGCATCCTTGGCGTACTGTAGGGCATCGTCGTATTTTTTTTGCTCGCAAAGCATTTCTGCCATGCGGGCAAGGGCTTTTGCGTATGCAATCGCATCCGCGGGCTTGCCGGATTTTTCATGCGCGTGCTTCAGGCGCATAAGCAGCGTCCCCAGCACCTTGATGGCTGCCTCGCGGTTTACGGGTATGCCGTCACCGTTTTGGTGCAGCTCTGCAAGCTTGATGTGCGCCTCGGTCAGCCCTGCGCGTGCAGCAGATGCAATCCGTGCAAAGGCGCGCTCGGTGTTTGGTTCTGCGCCAATGCCGTAAAGGTGCGCAAGACCGATCAGGTAATCGCGCCGCGGGTCGTTGTCTGTATTTGCGTTTTGCGCAAAAGCATCCGTAAGCGCACGCGTCAGTGCAGGGGCGTCGTCACGGCTGACGCACTCGGGAATGTCCTTGAAGTGCTCTGCAAGACGGGTGCGGTCAACGGGCACGCACTCCACGGGCAAAACGCGCTTGCCGTGCGCTTTTGCATAAGGGTATTCGGTGTGAATGATGTAGTTTTGATCCCGGAGCGTGTTGGGCGTGATCGCCATGGCAAAGAGATCGCAGCCCTTGATGGCGTCTGCAATTTCCTCGTTGAAATCTTCGCCCGGGGTCAGAAATTCGTCGTACCAGATTGCCGCGTCACGGCAAGCGGGATTGTCGCGAATGGTGTCGATCAGCCGTCGCGCATGGGCTCTGTCAACCTTACGGTAGCTGATGAAGACGTGTCCGCGAAAGGCGTTGCGGATCTGTGCTGCCAAGTCGTCGTCGGGCAGCACGGTTTGTAAAAACCGTCTGAGCTTGTATGCGTAGGGCAGAGCGGTGTCGTCCTCTGTGTGGGAGCTCAGATACTGCCTATCCCCAAGCACCTCTTCAAACAGCCCGTCCGATATCGTCCCGCGCACCAGAGGCAACACGGGCACGTTGTGCGCGATAAAATAGGGGAGAATGACGTCACGTGCCGAACCGGGCTCGGATAAAAATCGCTCTGTTACAATCACCACGGCAAGGCGTATTTCCTGCAGGTCGGTAAAAAAATCGTCGTCGGGCGTATCCGCGAGCGGCTGTGATTCGTGGCAGAGCGCAACGTCCCGCGCATCCCAAATTTCGCTTGCCACGCGCGAAAAATGCTCTGTGTAATCTTCGGGGTGCACACAAACGTATAGCTTGGGCTTGTTTTGCGGATTGCTGCCGTCTCTTGTTTGTATTGTAATCGTAGCCATGATGCGTCCTTTCTGCAGTATTCGACGGGGGGCGATTGCGCTGACTTATGGGGCGTTGGGAGGGAGAGCCTTGCGCTTTTTACGTACGTGTAAAAGATGCAGCACAAGCAGGCTGATCACGTCTGCGCAAAAGATAAGCTGGCAGACAAGTGTGACGATGGAAAGCAATTTTGCATGTCTTACGTGCTTGATGAGCGCAAAGGCGGAGAGCATGCTGCTGCACAGCAGGATGACGTAATCAAATGCTATCAGCATGAAAATTAAGGGTAGCGTAAAGAAAATCATAAGTGCTGCGATCGCTCCGCTTATGAAAATGATGACGTATGCGGGGACGTGCAAAAGCTTGACAAGCAGGGCGTCGCAGATCAGCACGCGTGCGTCGTCTTTCCTTGCAAGGATCATGTATATCACGTTGCAAACGGGCGCTGCAGCAAAGCAAGCTGTCAGTATGCTGATAAAGAGCACCATTGCTGCGTCCTCGGGGAGCGGCTTGCTTACAAAATATGCAATGGGCACGGAATAGGGCAGAATCACGGTGGGGATGAGCAACAGCCTTTTCATGCACAAGTCTCCTTATATGTTTCTGATTGCTATTATATCATATTGTATTGCATTTTTCAAGAGCGTCCGCGCAAGTTTCCCCTGCACGGCAAAAATGCAATTTTCCATACGAAAAATTGCAAAAAGTATTGAAATATGTTGCCGTTTGTGCTACACTATTAAATAGTGAAGCAACACAAAAAGGAGAATGACTATGAAAAAGGTTCTGTCAATTTTACTGATCGTGGTGTTTGTGCTCTCGCTTGTCGGCTGCGGCATCTTCCATGAGCATGAATTTGTATATTCCGAGGCGGATTCCACGCGCGTTACCTGCACGTCGGACGGTGTGGAGGTCAAGGTGTGCTCCTGCGGTGAGAAGCAGGAGACTGTAATCCCTGCCACCGGTCATGACATGCAGGTTGCCATGGAGTCCAAGCCTACCTGTACGGGTACCGGCTCCATTGACTACAAGTGTGCAAACTGTGGCAAGATGGAATATAACAATATTGAGGCGCTGGGTCACAGCTATGAGGAAAGCTCCACTGAGCCTTCGCGCGTCAAGCGTTGCCTGAACGAGGGCTGCACCAGCTGTATGTGGGGCGAGTATGAAAGCAAATATACCGAGCAGCTGACCTTCCACTTCACCAAGGACGATGAAGCTGCACTCGACGCCAAGTACGATGAGGTCAAGGCTATGCTGGATGCAGCTGCCAAGTACGATCCCGCGCAGCATGCTTACGCAGAGACCGGTGAGCTGGCTGAGGCGTACAAGATCATTGACGCCGTACATACCGAGCTTTACGACATGGTCATGAATGCAATGTCGCAAAAGCAGCTGGCTGAGATTGCGTACTATCGCGATATGAAGAATAAAGAGCTGGAAGAGACCCACAAGTACATGATGGACTACCAGACCGCGGTTGTTGCAAAGTTTTACACGCTGTCCCGTCCCTTCTATGACTCCTGCTACCGTGATTTCTACTATTACGGTATGACCGAAGAGGAAATCAATGCGTTCCTGTTTGATTCCGATGCGATCTCTAACCCCGAGTACACCGCGCTCAAGGAAAGAAACAACGCCATTGAGGCTGAATTTTTGGCACTTTCCGCCTCCGAGCAGAAGGCAAAGCTGCCCGAGCTGTATGCGGAATTTGCAGACAACAACAATAAGATGGCGAACCTGATGGGATATGATAACTATCTGGAGTATGCGTACGAGAACGTTTACGGCAGAGATTATACCTATGAGGACGTCGCGCAGCTCTCTGAGTACGTCAAGACATATCTCTCCCCCGTATTTGCCAGTGTTTATAAGACCTGGAACACGCTGTCCGGCTATACCCAGGATGATCTGGATAAGTACTACGGTCAGGTGCAGAAGCCCTTTTTCGAAGTGCTGGATGGTAACACGCTGGTCAACGATTACGTCGATCTGCTGGCATTTTCCTCCAATCCCGACAAGAGCTTCTCTTTCTCGGATGAATTCAACAAGCTCATGAGTGACGGCAACATGTTCAGAGGCGAGTACGAGGGCGCGTTCGTCACCACCATCTATTCCGAAAAGCTTCCCATTGCATATTTCGGCAAGGGCTATGATAACTGCTTTACCGTCGTGCACGAGTTCGGTCACTACATGAACGAGGTGTACAGCGCAGGACTTTATGACGATACCGATTATTCTCAGTCCTATGACCTTTTGGAGATGCACTCGCAGGGCAATGAGCTTTTGTATCTGTGCTATCTGGAAGAGCATGCACAATATCCCGAGGTTGCATTTACGCTGATCAGAACGCACGCGCTTGTTAACATGCTGTATTCCGGCATGGCAGGCTTTACCGTTGATGCGTTTGAGCAGGCAATCTACCTGGATCACTACGAGGGACTGGGCGCTGACGAGATTATGGCGGACGGCACCATTACTGCCGATGAATACGATGCGCTTTATACCAACATCTGCACCGAATACGGTGTGGCTGACGCACTGGACGGCTACTGGGAGTTCGGTATGACCATCACCTCTCCCTGCTACTACGTTTCCTACAGCGTTTCCGCAATTTCGGTTCTGCAGCTTTATGAGGTTGCAAAGACCGATGGCTTTGAGGTGGCAAAGGAACAGTATCTCAAGCTGTTTACTTACGTGGATGAAAACCCTGAAATGGGTATGAACGACATTCTCGGCTACGCAGGCATGCTTTCCTTTAAGGACGAGCAGCTGTACGTCAGTTTGAACAACTATTTCCTGAAAAAGTAATCATAAAAATGCTGCGTTGTCCAAGGGCAACGCGGCATTTTTTATAAGCGTGAAAAATTTGTATTGATTTTTTGTGCGATTGTGGTATAATAAGAGCACTGTTACACAAAAAGAGGTTAGATTCTTGGAAAACAATCAATTGCATAAACGTTACGGGCTGTTTACCGCTATCTGCATGGTGGTGGGCATCGTGATCGGCTCGGGCGTTTTTTTCAAAGCGCAGGATATTCTCAATTATACGGGGGGCAACATGCTCCTTGGCATTCTGGCGTGGGTGATCGGCGGCGCGGTCATGATCATTTGCGCTTTTAACTTTGCCAATTTTGCCACCAAATACGTCAAGGTCAACGGCGTTGTGGACTATGCGGAAGCCATTGTGGGCGAGAGGTATGCGTATATGGTAGGTTGGTTTATTGCCACCATTTATTTCCCCTCCATGACCTCGGTGCTCGCGTGGGTGTCCGCAAGGTATACGCTGCTGCTGTTTGATCCGGGCGCGGACGTTACCGGTGGACTTTGCATGGCACTCGGCGCGTTTTATCTGTGCCTGATGTACGCGATCAATATGCTCTCGCCAAGGCTGGCGGGCAAGCTGACGGTCAGCGCAACCGCCATCAAGCTACTTCCTATCGCGTTTATTATCGTGGTTGGCACGGTCTGCGGACTGATAAACGGCAGTACGACCGAGGCGTTTGCAGGGAGCGTGCTGCCCGAAAGCGCGGATTTTTCCAGCGTGTTTTCGGGCATTGCAGCAGCGGCTTTTGCTTATGAGGGCTGGTGCGTGGCAACGTCCATTAACGCGGAGCTCAAAAACCCCAAGAGGGATCTGCCGCGTGCGCTGGTCATCGGTACTGCCATTATCATGGCGGTGTACATTCTGTATTTTATAGGCTTGACGGGCGGTGCGTCAACCGACGTGCTTATGAAGGAGGGCGCGACTGCCGCCGTTAAAAATCTGCTTGGCAACGTGGGCGGCACGGTGCTCAGTGCCTTTGTGGTCGTCTCTTGCCTTGGTACGCTCAACGGGCTGATGATTGCGTGTCCGCGCGCGGTATATTCGGTTGCCATGCGCGGCAAAGGACCTCGCCCCGAGCTGCTTGCCTCGGTGGATACGCAGACCAACATGCCCGGTAACGCAGGCGTGCTGGCACTTGCCGTTTGTGCTGCGTGGTATTTCTATTTCTACGGTGCAAATCTGACCGCTCCGATTTTCGGCGCGTTCAGCTTTGATTCGTCCGAGCTGCCCATTATCACCACCTATGCCATGTATATCCCCATGTTTGTGATGTTTGCCGTCAAGGAGGGCAAACAGAACGTCTTCAAGAATGTCGTGATGCCGATTCTGGCAGTCATTGCCTCGCTGTTTATGGTGTTCGTGGCGGTGTATGCGCACGGCATCCGTCCGTATCGCGAGGCTGCGGCAAACGGCGAGTTCGCGTTCCCCGTGCTGTTTTATCTGATCGTATTTGCAGTTATCATGACAATCGGCGCGGTGTTTTATAAGAGAAGAGCAGGGAAAGCGAGCGAATAAACGGTCAGGCGGCATACAAGGCGGATATGGAATCCGCCCCTACAGCGGATGTTCGTAGGGGAGCATTCCATATGCTCCCGCAATACGCAACAATAGAGAAAAGGCTGAGTTCGTTTGAACTCAGCCCCTTTTGCATCATGCGGACGCTCCTTCACCAAAACGGACATTCTCTTGCAAAACTAATCAAATTCATAGACAAAATAGTACAAGAAAAAGGCTGAGTGACTCAGCAGTGTCATTAAGTTAAGGAAAACTCATAGCGGGCATCCAAACAATGCGGGTACGCGCCAAAAAGCCGTCCCCTCGGGGGAAGGAGGGTTCCCATAGCGTACCCGCTATGGGAGGAAGGGGTAGCGTATCAAATTTGGAACGTTTTGTTTCGTACAAATCGCATACAAAATTGACAAAATGACGGTTTCCCTCGTTGAATAGTCGACCCCTTCCTCCCCGTACGCCTGCGCTACGGGGACCCCTTCCTTCCCCC
>JAFNZX010000138.1 GCA_017382615.1 Clostridia bacterium
GAAGGGGAACTCGTAAAGAAATTAGAATAGTATTATCTTAGCGGTTTTTGCAAAATCAAGACAGTTTCTGCTCGAAATTCATCTGCCCGACTTTCACGCACATTCCCCTTCCTCCCACTGCGCAAGCTTGCGGGAGCCCTCCTTCCCCCGAGGGGACGGCTTTTCGGCGCGCATCCGTTCCGCTTTCTTGCCTGCAGTGGGTTTTTCCTTAACTTAATGACATTGCTCCGGGAGGGGGAAAGCGCGAAGACAAACGGTTTTTGCGCGTGATATTTTTATGAATTTCACTAATGAAAAAGAGGCTGAATCAAGTCAAACTTGATTCAGCCTCATTGTGATTTGCCAACATCAGATCACAGGAGCCGTGCAAGGCGTGTTGCACGCAAGGAAGGCGTCGACCTCGTCTGCGGTGGGTACGCTGGGGGCAGCACCGGGGCGGGAAACGGCAATGGCACTTGCCGCGCTTGCGCGGCGGATCGCGTCTGCGGCGCTTGCGCCTTTGCTGACAGCTCCGATAAAGAATCCGGTAAAGGTATCACCTGCAGCGGTGGTGTCCACGGCGGTCACGGGGAAAATGCCGTGAGAGACGCGCTGCTTGCCGTCGTCGTACACGCAACCGTCCTTACCAAGCGTCAGCACGACCTTAAGGGAAGGATAAAACTTGCGGATTGCGTCAAGAATCTCTGTGGGGGCGTCGTAGCCCGTCAGCTGCTTGCCCTCGGTTTCGTTGAGCAGGATGTAGTCCACGTATTCAAGTCCTGCGGCAATCAGGCTCTTATCAAAGGGAGAGGGGTTGAGCACCACGATCATGCCCTTTGCCTTGGCGGCATTGATCAGGTAGGGCAGGGAGGAGATCTCGTTTTGCAGCACCAGCCAGTCGCCTGCATCAAAGCTTGCAAGCACCTCGTCTGCAAACGCGGAATCAATGCATTGATTTGCGCCGCCGTAAAGAAGGATGCAGTTGCGACCTCTGGGATCTACCTGAATGATGGCGTGACCCGTGGGGGTATCGACGCGGCGCACGTACTGCGTATTGACGCCTGCGCTTTTAAGCATATCTGTCAGCATATCCCCCTCGGGGCCAATGCAGCCTGCGTGAACGGTGTCAGCTCCCGCGCGCGCAAGCGCAACGGATTGGTTGAGCCCCTTTCCGCCGCAAAAGGTGTTGCGCACGGTGGAGGCAAGCGTTTCTCCCTCAGCAACAAAGTGGTCAACCGAGTACACGTAATCCAGATTAAGCGAACCGAAGTTGAGAATTTTCATAATGTATCTCCTTTTTCGTTAAGAGCAGATCAATTTTTCGAGTGGGGCGTAGCCCTTGCCGCTGCCCTTGACCTCTGCATCTGCCTTGGCTGCAGCCGTGATCAGTGCGTGCACGCGCTCTCGGCTCATGCCGCGCAGACTTTTTTGATACCGGGCAAGCTTGTATTCGTTCATTTTTAAGGCAGCAGCAATTTCGGGTGCGGAAAGCCCCTTGTCGGAGAGCGTTTTGATTGCGAGCATATCGCTGTATACACCGCTGATTTCGCCCAGCACCGCCACCGGCTCTACGCGGCGAAAGCGCATGTCGTCTAAAATCACCAGCGCGTCGGCACGTCTGCCTTCTGAAATGGCGTTAGCCAGCGCGAAAGCACCAATCTCGGTAACGGGAATGGTGACGGCGTCTACGTCCTGCACGGTAACCGTTTGCCTTGCGTGCGAAAGGGCGTAGCAGGCAACCTTATCAATCTCGCCTGCCAGGTTGAACATATCGCGACCGCAAACGTCCACGGTGTATTGCGCCACCTCGGCAGAGGCGGCAGCGCCGTGTGCGGCATAGTGCTTTTGCGCCCAGGCGGTCAGCTTGGCGGGGGTGGGGTGATCAAATTGCACGGGGGCTGCAAGCTCGGAAATGGCTTTGAGCTGTGCGGAGGGACGCTTGGCACTTCCCGGGTCAAAGCCGTTTGAGGGGGTGGAAACGATCAGGGTGTTGTAGTCGTAGTCCTCAAGTGATTCAAGTGCGCGGCAAAAATCCTGAAATTCACCTTGCTTGAGTGCGCCTACGTCCAGCCCGTGCACAATGACCAGCTTGCGCTCTGCCATCATGGGTGGGGGGGCAAGCGCATCGAGCAGGCGGTCGGCGGTGTATTCGCGCCCGTCCAGCGTGACGTTGTTGAAAATGTCAAACGCAGGGTCACCGCCCAGAATTTCGCGTGCTTGCGTCAGCGTGGCGTTTTTGAGATAATCCTCCTCGCCAAAGAAAAAGTAGCAGGAGCGCGGTGCGCTCTTGATCTCCCTGCGGAAATCGACGTCCTTGATAATGGGGTTCACGTGCGCCCCTCCTTTCATGTGTTGCTTTTACTAATTATAACACGGTTTGGGTGCGGAGTCAATGCTAACATTCGGCTAAACTCCAAAATTGATGAAAAGTTTTGATCAAACTTTTTCAAAAGTTTGCAGGGTCTTGGGGCAGCGCCCCGAGTCGCGCCCGCAGGCGCGAAATCATCTATTCGCCGTTTTTTGGTTCTTTTTTGCGGCTACTTAGCCAAAAAAGAACGGAGAGAATTTTCTCAACGTAACACGTTATGCAAATCCCCATGTCGTACCAAAAAACACAACTTGCCACATAGGGTTCCCGTGAACGCGCCCCGATTTGGCGTATATGGCTATTGACGCGTCCTTGGATTTGTGGTATAATCTTTACGTTATTGTCGATTATTTTGTAATATTGTAGAAAAGGAAGAAAAAACATTGTCGAATACTCTTGCAAGAGAAAATAAAATGGGCACCATGCCCGTGGGCAAGCTGCTGATTTCCATGTCACTACCCATGATTGCATCCATGCTGGTGCAGGCGTTTTATAACGTGGTGGATACCGTGTTCGTATCGTATATTCCGTACGAGGGCGAGGGCGCGTCTCCTGCGGTTGCCGCGCTGAGCATTGCGTTTATCGTGCAGAATTTGCAGATCGCCGTGGGTGTGGGTACGGGTGTCGGTGTCAACGCGCTGATCTCGCAAAATCTTGGCAGAAAGGATTTTAAAACCGCAAATGCCATTGCCGCAAACGGCATGTTCTTGGCAATTTGCAATTACGTCTTCTTTTTGCTGTTGGGACTTTTTGCCGTTCGCCCCTTCGTGCAGCTCATGAACCAATCCGACCCTGCCGTGGTTGAGGCGGGTGTTTCCTATCTTTCCATTATTCTGATTTTTTCATTCGGCTCGTGCGCGCAGCTCATGGTGGAAAAGCTGATGCAATCCTCGGGCAGAACCATGATGTCCATGTTCACGCAAGGTCTTGGTGCGATTATCAACATCGTGCTTGACCCGTTCTTTATCCTCGAGGGCGGCACGGAGCTGTTTGGCGGCGTTGTGACCATGCCCTTTGGTCTGGGGCTTGGTGTTGCAGGCGCGGCTATGGCAACCGTCATAGGACAGATTTTGTCGGCAATCTTCGGCATTGTGATCAATCACAAGCTCAATCGCGACGTGCATCTCTCCTTCCGCGGCTTCAAGCCGAGCTGGAAGCTGATCAAGGAAATTTACGTCATCGGCATTCCGTCTATTATCATGGGCTCCATCGGCTCGGTCATGACGGGAGGTCTTAACCTGATCTTTAACGGTTTTGGTGCGATGACCACGGCAGCACAGAACGTGCTGGGCATTTATTTCAAGCTGCAAAGCTTCGTGTTCATGCCGGTGTTTGGACTCAACAACGGTCTGATCCCCATCGTGGCGTACAATTACGGCGCACAAAAGCGCAAAAGGATCGTGCGTGTAGCGGTCATTTCTTGCTTGTTCGCGCTGTGCTTTATGGCTGTAGGATTGGTGCTGATGCAGCTCATTCCCGCGCAGATGATGAGCATATTCAACGTAGCCCAGGGCTCTCCCGAAATGGAGATCGGGATGCAGGCATTGCGCATCATTTCACTGAGCTTTATCTTTGCGGGCATATCCATTACCATAGGCGGTGTGTTCAGTGCATTCGGTAAGAGCTTGTTTTCCATGTTCGTGTCCATTGCGCGTCAGCTGCTGGTGCTGCTGCCCGTGGCGTATCTGCTGGCGCAGACCGCGGACGGATTGATGGCAATCTGGTGGGCGTTCCCGATTGCCGAGCTGATGTCCATTGTTGCAAGCATCGTCTTTTTGATCGTTTTGTGGCACAAAACCATAAAACATCTGCCTTTGGACGGTTTGATCGTGCGTAGCGAGGACATATGAGTAAAAAAATGAGAAAATTCTTTTGAAATTTTCAAAAAAGACTTGACAATTCGAGGCGTTTGTGTATATAATATATGATGTCATTGTGTAAAAGCGAAAATGTCGGCTGTGAAACGATAACGCTTCCGATATTGAAACTGCAAGGAGGTGCTAAAACATGCTTAGAACTTATCAACCTAAAAAGCGTCAGAGAAAGAAGGAGCACGGTTTCAGAAAGAGAATGAAGACCGCTGACGGCAGAAACGTTCTCAAGAGACGTCGTGCAAAGGGCAGAAAGAGACTGACTTACTGATTTCCCCTTTGGAAAATCAAACATAAAAACCGCCGATGGCATATACATCACATGCTTTGTACTGTTTTGTTAGGTCATCGGGGTTTTTCTTTGCCGGCTTTGAAAAATTGCGGATTACTGCACCGCTGCGGTCAAAGCGGCTCGACGATCGCCAAGATCGCCGTCGCCTTGCTTTATCCCTTGCGGCTTGTACTGCACAATTTTTCTGTGCCGGGGCTTAAAAAAACGCGGATAACTTTTCCGCATCGAACGTAATATCATCACAAACCACGGAAGCAATCGACACAAAAGACACAAGACAAAAAAGGGGGCGAGAGGGTGAAGGAAACCGCAATTAAAGAAAATCACCTGTATCTCAAGGCGTTCAGGCAGGGAGGACGATTCGTGGGCAAGACGGTTGCCGTCTACGTGCTCAAGGATTATGCTGCCAAAAGGCTGATGCTTGCCAATCCCGAAAAGAAATACCTCAACAGGCTGGGGCTCTCGGTCACCAAAAAGGTGGGCGGAGCGGTCGGGCGTAACCGCGCCAAGCGCATTATTCGCGCAGCGTACAGACAGCTGGTGGGCAAAAAAAAGCTCAAAACGGGGTATCTGATCGTGATTAGTGCAAAACCCGAGATCGCGGGCAAGAGCTCGCAAGACGTGTATACGGATCTGTCGTTCGCCTTCAAAAAGCTGGATATGTACCTCAAGGAACAGACCCCGTGAATTATTTATGTAAATTACTCATTCGCTTTTACAGAAAATTTTTATCTCCGCTCAAGCCGCATCCCACGTGTAGGTTTACGCCTACGTGTTCTGCCTACGCTTTGGAAGCGTATACTCATCGTGGCTTTGTCGTTGCCTCGTTACTGACTGCGTGGCGCATTCTGCGGTGCAACCCGTGTTGCCCTGCGGGATACGATCCCGTACCTATGACGGGCTTCAAAACTATGGGATGGCGGTACAAAAAAGTGAAAAAGTCTGAGCGAGAGGGAAGTGACAACGCGTCCGACGTATGATCGGACAGCCCCGCCTTATTGATTCCGATAAGGTATGCGGGCGAACAACTCCATAAGAGGGCGAAAGCCTTCACAAATACGAGAGAGGAAGTATTTTTGCCCCGTGGCAAAAAACGAAACGAAACTATGAAGAAAACGAACGTAAGGCAAATGCTTGTCAAGCTGCTTGCGGGAGTGATGCTGGCGTTTGTGCTGATCGGTGCAACCGTTCCCGCTGCATTTGCAGAGGAGGCTACCACCGAGGCGCAGAGCGCAGAGCAAACCACCGAGGCGGAAACCTCGGCACCCGAGCAGGAAGCAGGTAACGTAAGCCTTTCCGAGGATCAGATCAAGGCACTTGCTGAGATGCTCAGCGCGAATGATCTTGCACGTCAGCTGTTCATGGCTGCAGCAGGCTATAATCAGTGGAATGCGTACCTGAAGTTCACCGCAAACGAGGGAAAGTACCTCAATGATAAGGGCGAATTCAACTTTGATACCACGCTGACCAAGGATAACGGCTTTACCGCTATGGACTCCTTTGACGCAGGGTATGCAAGACAGATTCTCAAGGACGCTGCTGAAAAGTCCAAGAAGGACGTCACCGTTCCCGAAACGCTGACCGAGCCCGATGCAAAGGCAATCGTTGCAAAAATGCAGACCGCGGTAGACCTTGAAAACAAGGGTAACTTTATCGATGCGATTCTGCGCGGCGTTGGCTACGTGCTGGGACTGATGACCAAGTATCTGACCTTTGGAACCAACAACTATATTCTGTCGCTTTTGTATTTCGGTCTGATCGTTGAGCTGCTCATGATCCCTATGGCGATCTCGCAGCAAAAGAACATGATCAAGCAGGCAAAGCTGCGTCCCAAGGAAATGGCGATCCGCAGACGTTATGCCGGCAGAAACGACCAGGCAACCATGCAAAAGGTCAACCAGGAGATTCAGGAGCTTTATCAAAAGGAAAATTACAGCCCCTTCAGCGGCTGTCTGCCTCTTTTGATCCAGCTTCCTATCATGATTGCGCTGTACCAGGTCGTTATCGACCCCGCATTCTACGTGCTGGGTCAGGCGAAGGCGTTCTCCGGTGCAATGATGCAGTATTTCACCACCTCTCAGGCAGCAGGCGGCTTTGGCGGCGTGCTGGGCTCGCAGAGAGGTACGATTGAGATCCTTTCCAAGCTGCGCGAGAACGGTATTGAGGCTTTTGAGAGCTTGAAGAGCTTTGGCTATTTCTCTAACTCCGAGGCACTGTACAACGCGCTGCACGGTATTGAGGAGGCAGGCGGTATTCCCAGTGTCAACATCGGCTCCTGGAACTTCGGTCTGAATCCCTGGAGCGCAGTAAGCACGGGCAGCGGCTTCTTTGCAAGCCACTGGTGGCTGTTGCTCGTTCCCGTACTGACCTTTGTTGTGTATTTTGCATCCACCAAAATCAACCGCAAGCTGTCCTACCAGCCCACCACCGCGGAAAACGACAAGGCAACCGGCTGCTCCAACAATATGATGGATATCATGATGCCTCTGATGAGCGTATATATCTCGTTCATCGTACCCGCAGCAATCGGTGTGTACTGGATGTTCAAGAGCGTGCTGACTACCGTTAAGCAGTTGATCATGAAAAAGGTAATGCCTCTTCCCACCTTTACCGAGGAGGATTACAAGGCAGCGGAAAAGGAGCTTTACGGCAAAAATCCGTCCAAGCCCCATAAGGCAAGCAATGGCGGCACCAAAAACCCCAACGTGCGCTCGCTGCACCATATTGACGACGATGAATATGACTCCAAGGGCAATTATATCGGCAGACCTGCCGCAGCGGAAACTACGCAGACCGAGAGCGGCAACGCCGCCAGCGGTCAGGCTCCCGCCATGGCAGCCCCCCTTAAGGACGAGTCGGATAAGCATCCCAAGAGTGGCGATGCCGATGATCAAAATTCATAAGACTGATAAGAGGATAGAATCGTGAGAAAAGAAACAGTTGTAAGTGCAAAGACCGTTGAGGAAGCCGTTGCCAAGGCAGTGGAGGAGCTCGGCGCAAAGAGTGCACAGGATATTGAATATACCGTACTGGAAGAGCCCAAGAAGGGTCTGTTCGGCATTGGTGCCGTTCCTGCAAAGATCAGCGCAAGCTATACCGTTGGCGGCGAGTATCTGGCTTTGGAATTCCTCCAAAAGCTGGTTGCGGACATGGAGCTTGATCTGACCGTCACGTTGGGGGAAGGCGACAACGACGACAAGCTGATCAGCATTGACGGTGAGAATGCAGGCGTTCTGATCGGTCACCACGGTGACACGCTGGATTCGCTGCAGTACCTTGCAAACCTTGCTGCAAACAAGAAGCAGGAGGGTGTCAAGAGAGAGTACGTCAAGATCACCGTAGACGTTGAGGGCTACCGTGCAAAGCGTGAGATGACGCTGCGTGCGCTGGCAAGAAGAATGGCTGATAAGGTGCTCAAGTACAAGAAGAGCGTCATGCTCGAGCCCATGAATCCTTATGAGAGAAGAATCATTCACTCCGAGATTCAGCATATCGAGGGTGTTTCCACCAACTCGATCGGCTCTGAGAATAACCGCAAGATCGTGATCTACCTTGAGGAAAAGACCGCCAAGAAGGGCGGCAAGTCCGAGGAGTTCGGCGCATTTAGCGAAGACTATTGATTCACATAATAAAACAAGGCTGTGTCCGTCGGACGCAGCCTTGTTTTTTGCATGATGGCAGCAGATTGCCTCTCATGAAAAGTTTTGATCAAACTTTTAAAAAAGCTTGCGCAGGTCGAGGGCGCGCAGCCCTCGTCTCTCGTCGCAACGAGCGAAACTCTCTTTACGGCATTTCTTTGGTGCTTTCTTTGTGCCTACTTGCTCAAAGAAAGCAAGGAGAGAGTTATCTCAATGTAAAAAACGAGCTTCCTCCTACATATACATCCAAGATGTGCGGGCGATTCGTTCAGTCGCCCCAACGGAAGGCTCGTTAAGCCTCAAATTCATGCTCCTTGACGTACTCGATCACGGTACGCAGGGATTTGGAGAGCCATTTGTTTTTGTGGTAGATCAGCTGCTTCCAAACGTCAAGGTGCACGTCGCATACGTCCAGATAGCAAAGCTTGCCCGCTGCCACGAGATCCCGGGTTACAAAATCGGGCAGGCAGGAGATCATGTCGCTGCCAACAAGGATATTGGTGATAATATCTGTGCGCCCGATCTCCAGCACGGGCGTGATCTCCAAGGATTTTTTTGCAAGCTCGCGGTCAAGCACACGGCGGTAGCCCTGCCCGTACTCGGTCAGTACAAACGGTTCCCCTGCAATATCCCGTATGCTAAGGTGCTCCACACCGGCAAATTTTGACGCCGCGCTTGCCACAAAGTGCATGGGCAGCGGCTGCTCCTTGGCAATGACGTAATCCTTTCTGTAGGAGTGGCTGTCCAGCGTGATGATGGCGTCTGCCTCGTTGTGATCCAGCATATCGAACATGACCGTGGTGTCAGCCGTGGTGAATTTGACCGAAATACCGGGGTATTTGGCGCGAAAATCGCCGTAATGGGTGTAGATCATTTGCTCGCAGACCGAGTCGGGCGTAACGACGTGTACGTGCCCGTTGCAGTTCTGCGCTTCCGTGATGCTGTCCTTGAAATCGTCGGTCAGCGCGCGGATTTGGTGCGCGTAGGAAACCAGCTCGTGTCCGCGCTCGGTCAGCGTAATGGTGTGGTTGATGCGCTCAAAAAGCAGGCAGCCCAATTCGTCCTCCAGCTGCTTGATCTGAAAAGAGACGGTAGATTGCGAATAGCCCAGCTGGTCAGCCGCCTTGGTAAAGCTTCCCAGCTCCGCAACGTGTATAAAGGTAATGAGATTTCTCAGCTCCATATTGTCCTCCGATCATCGAAAAAATCGATGATGATCATCAAAAGCATTCGCTTGACTAATGCTTGATGCTATTATATAATAAAGCCATGAAAAAAACAAGTCCTTGGAGCAAAATTGTTTTGACTTTTTCGGGGGCGGACAACGGGAGGTTGCACATATGCAGAACGCACAGATTTTCACACTCATCGCGCTTGCAGTTTACGCGGCGGCAATGGCACTGATCGGGTGTCTGAGCTATCGCAAGTCCAAAACGCTGGACGGGTTTTTAATAGGCGGCAGAAGCATCGGTGCATGGTCCACCGCTTTTGCATACGGTACGTCGTATTTCTCTGCGGTCGTATTCATTGGCTATGCAGGGCAGCACGGTTGGAATATCGGACTGGGTGCTATATGGATCGGTGTCGGAAATACGGTCATCGGCTGTTTGCTTTCCTGGCTGCTGTTTGCCAACAGAACGAGAAAGATGACCAAAAAGCTGGGTGCGCGCACCATGCCGGATTACTTTGAAAAGAGATATGGCTCCAAGAGCATGAAGATTTTGGCGGCTGTGATCATTTTCGTGTTTCTCGTGCCGTACTCTGCAGCCGTTTACAAGGGCTTGGGATCATTGTTCAGTGCGGTTTTCCCGGGTGTGCAGACTTGGGTGTGGATGCTGATCATGGCTTGCCTGACCGCTGTTTACCTTGTAGCGGGCGGATACATGGCAACAGCGTACACCAACCTCGTGCAGGGCGTGGTCATGATCGTGGGCGTCGTTTGCCTTGTCGTGGCAGTGCTTTCGCACGATGCGGTTGGAGGCATTGCGGGACTTGTGCAAAAGCTTGGCAGCTTTGAGTCCCTGCCCGGTGATCCCAATCCTACCACGGGCGCACAGCTGACGAGCGTATTCGGCGGCTCGTCCTTCAAATTCCTTTGCTTTAACATTATGCTGACCAGCTTTGGTACGTGGGGCTTGCCGCAAATGATCGGCAAATTCTACGCTGTCAAGGATACCGCTGCCATCAAGCGCGGCACGGTCATTTCCACCATTTTCTGCATCGTCATCGGATGCGGCGCGTACTTAATCGGCAGTACCTCGCGCTTAATTCTTGGCGGCGTGCTTCCCGAAGGCGGTGTGGATGCCGTGATTCCCACCGTGCTGATCAAGGTACTTGGCAACGGCACGCTTGGCATTATTTTGCTGGCGGTCATCATGATCCTGCTGCTCTCTGCCTCCATGTCCACGCTGGAGGCTGTGGTACTCACGTCCGCGTCTGCGGTGGCGGTAGACCTGATCCCCGCGGTGCGCAAAAAGGGCGTGCCCGCAAATAAGCAAATGCTGCTGACGCGCATGCTTTGCCTTGCGTTTGTGCTTTGCTCGTTTGTATTTGCCACGCAGAATATTCCCATCATCGTCAATCTCATGTCGTTTTCGTGGGGCATCGTGTCGGGCTGCTTTATAGGTCCTTACATCTGGGGGCTGTTCTCCAAGCGAATCACCAAGATTGGCGCGTTTGCGGGCGTGCTCTCGGGACTGTTGGTTGTCGGCGGCGCAACGCTTGTCATTACCTTGACGCAGAGCTTTTCGGCAGCGGCGTCCAAATCTCCCGAAATGGGTGTGGCAGCAATGGCGGTTTCCTTGATTGTCGTGCCCGTCGTCAGCCTGCTGACCAAGAATAAGGACGAGGACAAAGCGCGCGTGGAGGAGATCTTTGCGTGCTATAACGAAGATTAAATCAGTAAACAAAGGCAGCCCGATGGGTGTGCGGAATTAGCGGAAAAATTGAACAAAGGGCTGCTTGGCAAGGCAGCCCTTAATGCTTTCAAATAGTAATTGCCGCAGGCGCTGGCGATCACTGATCGCCCCTACAAGTGTCTGCGCTGTGGTTTTAATACGTAAAACCCAAACAAAAACAGCCGTAGGGGCGATCAGTGATCGCCAGCACCTACAGCAACTATCTATAAAAGCAATCAAGGACTGCATCAAAACGATACAGTCCTTGATTTTTGCTCCTATTTGCCGCTAATTTACCAGCCCCATCGGGCTGCCTTTGATTTTAGACTATTGTGCGACCAATCTGATCGCGCACTCTGCCAAGAACGCGGCTGCGCAGGAAACTATTGCCACAAAGGTGAGTCCCTTGCCGCGATAGGCGAAGAAACCGCCCACGGCAAGCCCGACTGCGCCCGAGATCACGTTACCCGTGGCATAAAATGCGGCGGGGAGCGTCATGGCGGACAGCACGGCGTAGGGGATGTAGTAAAGGAACGACTTTACAAAGCGGTTTTCAATCTTTTTGCGCATGGCGGCAAAGGGAATGGCGCGCACAAGGTAGGTCGAGCCCGCTAAAATGAGCAGGTAGATCCAGAAGTCCTTCATTCTGCCACCTCCTCTTGATCCTTGACGGGGAAGAGCAGCGCACCCACAACAGCCGCAACAATGGCGCAGATGGAAATGGAAATGCCCGAGGAAACGTTGGCTTTCAGCCAAGGAACGAAATAAAATACGCAATGCAAAGCACCCGCAATGCCCACCACGGCAAGCACCGCACGGGATTTGCGTGCCACGGGCGCGACGATGGCAAGGAACATGCCGTAAATGGCAAGGCAGAGCGCGGATAGCACGATGGCGGGCAGCACGTTGCCAATAAGTGCGCCAAGCAGCGTGCCCAGCGTCCAGCCGATATAGGGAATGACCGAAAGCCCTGCAAAGAATTTGGGATCGACCTCATCCTCGGCGGCAGCCACGGCAAAGATTTCGTCGGTCATAAAAAAGCCGAGCAGCCAACGCTTGATGCCGGTGAATTTGTCCGACACCTTTTGCGAGAGCGAGATGGACATGAATGAGTAGCGCACGTTGACGGTCAGCTGCGAGATCAGCATGGCGGCGTACTGCGCGGGATGGATCATGATATCAAGTGCGGCAAGCTGGCCTGCCGAGGTTACGGTGGTCATGGAAATAATGACCGCCTGCCACCAGGTAAAGCCCATGGACAGCGCCATGATGCCGAATGAGAAGGATACCGAGAGGTACCCAAGACCAATGGGAATGCCCGAACGCAATCCCCGTAGAAAGAGTTTCATGAGAAAAGTTCCTTAAAATAGTATATGGATATTATAATGCGGGAAAGGGGATTTGTCAAGGCTTTAGTGCTTCTCTTGAAAGTTTTCGCCCGCCTTTTTCAAAAGGCGGCGCGGGTCGAGGGCGCGAAGCCCTCGTTGCTCGTCGCAACGAGCAAAATCCCCGATACGCCGTTTTTTGGTTCTTTTTTGCGGCTACATAGCCAAAAAAGAACGGAGAGGGTTTGCTCACATAAGATCCTAACGGAAGGGGGGGAACATAACGGGAGTCACGCGTCGTGACTCCCGTTATGCTTTTTTATCAAAATCTCCTTGCATACGAACATCTGCGGCACAGGTCCTCGGTCGCCTTGCGGCAGGTAAAGCCCTCGCGGATGGCGATGGCGCGCTCGGAAGACAGAATATCGGCAAGAGGCTCTCGGAACACGTTGCCCAGATTGATCACGCCGTCGCTGTCAAGGCAGCAGGGGACTACCGTGCCGTCGCACAGAATGCCGAACTGATTGCCAAGACCGTAGCAGTAGACCGCGTTGCCCCCGTCGGGCGCGTCCTTGTCGGGCCAGATAAAGCGGTCGCCCCACTCCATGTAAAGCTTTTCGCGGATGCGTGCGCCGCGCGGGCTGATCACCCAGTCACCGGGCAGACGCGTGCGCAAGAACGCCTCTATGCGCTCGTTTTGCCCGCCGTCGCAGCCTCTGTTCCAAAGGCGGAATACCACGATGATGCCCGCTTCTGCTGCCTGCTTGGCAAAATCCGCCACCTCGGAGAGGTATTTGCGCATGGCGTCCTCGCCGCCCTCCTCAAAGCTGTGCAACGAGATAGACACCTTGTGGGGCTTAGCGGCAATCAACTCACCGCCGCGCCCCCGCAGCAGCGTACCGTTGGTGGTGATGACCGAGCGAAAGCCGCGTGCATTCGCCAGGCGTATCATGTCGGGCAGGTCGGGGTGCGTCAGCGGCTCGCCCATCAGATGATAGTAAACGAATTGGATCTTGCCCTCCAGCTCACCCAGCACGTGCGAAAATTCGTCCATGCTCATGCGGCGCGGCGTGCGGCTGTGCCCGTGGCAAAAGGAGCAATGCATATTGCAGATATTGGTGATCTCCACGTAAGCGCGGGTGCATTTTAAGGTTGCTTGTGTCATGGCGTGCTCCTTTCACAGGGCGTTTTTTGCAGGTCTGCCCATAAAAGCAGGTGGTCGGAATGATGATTTTGCAGCACGCCCGTGTCCGTGATGCGCCAAGGCGCGCTGCAAACAATATTGTCAATGCCCTCGCCCGAGGCGGGGAAGGTGGGGTAGCGGTTCGGATTTGCCAAGCTTGCCTTGTCAAAAACGGCAAAGCAGCCAAGATCGGCGGTGTTGAAATCCCCCGTCAGCACCCATGCAGAGGATCTTGTAACCAAGTCTGCCAACGCGGCAAATTGCCCCGCACGCAACTCGTCCGATTCATAGGAAAGGTGGGTGTTAAAAAAGTCCACGCGCTCGCCGTGCGCGTCAATGATGGCATGCCCGACGGCACGCCCCTCTCTCGGTGCAGGCACGTCAAAGTGCGTTTGGTCAAAGGATACGATGGGGAAGCGCGAAAGGATTGCCGTGCCGTAGCAGCCGCCGGCAAAATCGATGGCGCGGCAAAAGCGGTAGTGCTCCCAGCCGAGTGCCTTGGCAAGCTCGCAGAGCGTATCGCGTCCGTGCACGCGCGAGGTGCCCACGTCCACCTCCTGCAAGCCCACCACGTCCGCATCGACGGACAAAATATCGGCTGCAATCAGCGACATGTCAAGCTCTACGTCATGCCCGTGACGGATATTGTAGCTGACAACGCGTATTTTCATAGCGGCACGCTCCTTTCCAAATCATATATCCATTATATCACGACAGGGACGCGTTTTCAAGTCAATGTCATTAATTTAAGAATTTTTAAAAAATCACAGGGATATAGCTCGAAGAAACCGTATGTATTCGCGCTCTCCCCCCTGCGCTTGGAACAAGCCTGCGCCAGCCTTCCCCCCTCCCGGAGGGGGGCTATATTGGTGGCATGCTCATTCGTTTTCAAGTTAACCGCTGAAATATCAGTTATCGTACGGATTTCGGTCAATCAAGTTACCGTTGTCAGTTGCGTTTCGGTTTAGAAAAGCGAGATGCTACCATCAAAGCCCCCCTCCGGGGAAACGCTGATTAAATC
>JAFNZX010000019.1 GCA_017382615.1 Clostridia bacterium
CATCCCCGCAGCCCTGCAAAACGTGCGTGCGGCAATTGCCGATGCAGGGGTGACAGACGCCTACGTCGCGCTGGATATCGGCCCCTCGGGCAAGCTTTTACAGCCTTACGGTGACCTTGAGTTTGAGGATGCCATCGAGGGCTTTGCCAAGATCGTGCGCATCGGTGCCGGGGCGGGCGCAGACCTTGTGCTCATTGAAACCATGAACGACTGCGCCGAGACCAAGGCAGCACTTTTGGCGGTCAAGGAAAATTGTTCTCTGCCCGTATTCGTGTCCAACGTGTACGGCTCTGACGGCAAGCTCATGACGGGCGCTGACCCCGAGGCGATGGTCGCCATGCTGGAGGGCATGGGGGCAGATGCCATTGGTGCCAACTGCTCACTCGGTCCTCGCCAGCTGACCGCTGTGGCAAAGAGATTGCTTTCCTGCGCATCCGTGCCCGTGCTGCTCATGCCCAACGCGGGGCTGCCCCGTGCCGATGCGGACGGCAACACCGTTTACGACGTGGATGCCGAGGGCTTTGCCGCCATCATGGCTGAAATGGTTGCGCTGGGCGTGCGTCTGCCGGGCGGCTGCTGCGGTACAACGCCCGAGCACCTTGCCAAAATGACCGCGCGTATTGGGAATATCGTTCCCCCTCCCATCACCAAGAAAAACGACACCGTGGTGTCCTCCTATACCCATGCCGTGACGTTTGGGGGCGTCCCCCTTTTGATTGGCGAGCGCATCAATCCCACGGGCAAAAAGCGTTTCAAGCAAGCGCTGATCGAGAGGGACAGCCAATATATCCTTGACCAGGGACTTGCGCAAGCCGAGCAGGGCGCGCATCTGCTTGACGTCAACGTGGGCATTCCCGAGATCGACGAGCCAGGCGTGCTTTGTCACACGGTTTCTGCGCTGCAAGCCGTGACCGATCTGCCCTTGCAGATCGACACTGCCAACCCCGAAGCCATGGAGCGCGCCTTGCGCACGTACGTCGGCAAAGCCATGATCAATTCGGTATCGGGCAAGCAAGAGAGCATGGATGCAATCTTCCCCTTGGTCCAAAAATACGGCGGCGTGGTGGTTGCGCTGACGCTGGATGAGCACGGCATTCCCGACTCGGCAGAGGGGCGCATTGAAATCGCCAAGCGCATTTTGCAAGAGGCGGCAAAATACGGCATTGACAAAAAAGACATTGTATTTGACACCCTGACCATGACGGTCAGCACCGATCCCAAGGCGGCAACCCATACGCTGGCCGCGCTCCAATATATCCGCGAGCATTTGGGCTGCCATACCGTGCTGGGCGTTTCCAATATCTCGTTCGGTCTGCCCGAGCGAGAGGTGCTGACCAGCCATTTCTTTACGCTCGCCATGGAAAACGGACTTTCCGCCGCCATTATGAACCCCGGCTCTGCCGCTATGCAAAACGCATACCTTTCCTTCTGCGCTCTGCGCGGACTTGACGCAGGCTGCGCAAATTACATTTCGCGCGTAACCCCCGTAGGCGCGGCTGCCGCGGCTACAAGTGCAGCGGACAAGGACGCTCTGCCGCCCCTGCAGCACGCCATTCTCAAGGGGCTTTGCGACGCAGCCGCCAAGGAGACCGACGCGCTGCTGGCAACGACTGCGCCCTTGGATATCATCAATACTCACGTCATTCCCGCGCTTGATCTCGTAGGCGCGAAATTTGAGCAAAAAACCTTGTATCTTCCCCAGCTGCTGCTTGCCGCAGAAGCCGCAAAAGCTGCATTCGAGCGCATTAAGGCGCAGTCGGGTGCGCAGAGTGCGGACGAGGCGCAGATGCCCTTCGTGCTGGCAACCGTGGAGGGCGACATACACGATATCGGCAAAAACATCGTCAAGCTGCTGTTGGAAAACTATAACTTCAAGGTTATCGATCTTGGGCGCAACGTGCCTGCCGAGGAGATCCTTGCCGCCGTGCAGGCGCACAACGCCCCGCTTTGCGGTCTGAGTGCCCTGATGACCACCACCGTGCCCGCCATGGAGCGCACCATTGCACTTTTGCGCGAGCACGCCCCCGCTTGCCGTATCGTGGTGGGCGGTGCGGTGCTGACCGCGGACTATGCAGCGCGCATCGGCGCAGACCACTTTGGCAGTGACGCCATGGAGACCGTCAGATACGC
>JAFNZX010000139.1 GCA_017382615.1 Clostridia bacterium
ACGGCAACCACATGTGCGATTTTGCTTACCGCATTGCCGACGATCCCGACGAGGTGCACGAGGAGGCGGAGCGTCGTATGAACGCTGCCATCGAGCGCAACAAGAGACTGTTTGACGCCGGTATTGAGAGCTTCATTCTGTGCGCAGACTACTGCTATAACTCCGGTCCGTTCCTGTCTCCCAAGATGTTCCGCGAGTTTATCACGCCGTATCTGGCCAAGATCATCGACGAGATCCGCAAGATGGGCGGCTACGCCATCAAGCACACCGACGGTAACATCATGCCCATTCTCGATCAGCTGATCGAGTGCCGTCCGCACGCCATCCACTCTCTGGACCCCATGGCCGGCGTGGATATCGCTGTGGTTAAGAAGATCACCTCCGAGGCCGGCGTTGCCATCTGCGGTAACGTCAACTGCGCGCTGATGCAGACGGGTACCGACGAGGAGGTCCGCCAGAGTGCATTGTATGCGCTGGAGCACGGTAAGCCCGGCGGCGGTTACTTCTACACCACCTCCAACGTCCCCTTCCGCGGCCTGCCCGCCGAGAGATACCAGATGATTTTGGATATCTGGAAGGAACATAGAGATTATTGATTGAATTGCATAAAAAGCCGCGCACTCTCTACTGAGGGTGCGCGGTTTTGGTTTTTTGGGGGAAAACTTCTTGAAAGAAGTTTTCCCCAAGCCCCTTTCAAGAACTTGATAAAGGGTTATTGAGTGAAATCAATGTCGTAGCGCGTCCCGTGGGAAAACAGCACGCCACTTGTCAGACGGATACGGAGGATGATGGTGTTGGGATTGCTCTCGTCACTGTGGCCGTTATCATACCACTCGGCAAAGGCGGTGCGCAGCTTGTCAGCCAGGTCTGCGTTCTCGGGGGCGAGGATGTGTCCCATGCTCTCGCCAAGCCCCTGTGCGGTGAACCAATCGCCGCAGATTGCGATCTTGGGATTGGTTTGGAGCTGCTGCATCTTGTTTGACAGCGCGTTGGTGATGACGTAAAAGCTGCCGTCCTCATAGTAGGTATTGACGGCGCGGACATAGGGCGTGTGGTCGCACTCGGTGGCGATGGCGATCAGATTGTCGTGACCGAAGCGGCGGTCCATCAGCTCGCGGACGATCTCGTTTTGTGTAAATGTGGTTTGCATGTGCTTCTTTCCTTTCGCTCTGGGAAATTTTTCTGCCTCTGTGCGCGATATGTGACTATTATAGCACGGCAGTGCTTAATATTATAACACAAATGTATTCAAATGTCAACATATGTATTCAAATAAATGTGAATAATACATTATAATAGAGCCACGATGATAAGCACAGCGGAGGTATGAACATGTTGGATGCGATCGTGGTAGGAAAGGTCATACAGAAAAGCAGAGAAAGGCGGGGGTTGTCGCAGGAGGTGGTCAGCGGGCTTGCCGGCATAGGGCGCACGCATCTGAGCGCGATTGAGCGCGGTGAGCGCAAGCCTACGCTGGATACATTCTACCGACTGGCACAGGCCATGGACATGGCGCCGAGCGCTCTGCTTAAAGAAATTGAGGACAGTGTTGAAAAAAGTTGATGCAGGAGTTTGATTATCGGCAACGGGCTGGGCGTGGTATTGTTTTCTAAATCGCGCGTCCTGGGCTCTTTTACCCACTTGCAAAGCGGGAGCGCCGCTTTTTCACATTGTGCAAAACGCTGATTTTATTTGTGCAAAGCGACGAATTTTCAAAATATAGTGGGTGTGGTCGGGGTGCGGCGGTGCACGGATGCGTGCGCTTTTTTCGAAAAATGCGCCTAAAAAATACGCTGCTTGCGCCGAAATTTCTGTAAGATTTTTTGGCATAAATATTGAGGTTTTTTTCGCAAATACCCTTGCAAAAAACGCGGCGTTGTGCTATAATATGTATTAAGTAGAGGTATAGCTATGCCCAGAGAGCAAAAATACCCAGTTTTTTCCGCGCATGGAGAAATTTGTATTTTTGTGAGGGTGGCTGCCCAACGGTTCCTTCCCACGCCGTGTCACGCTCTGCGGTGCTCTGCGCCGCAAGGCCTGCAAAATGACGGAGATCGAAAACCGAATAAAACAACGGAGGTTTCGCTTTTCATGAAAATTTTGGTCGTAAACGCCGGAAGCTCGTCCTTGAAGTATCAGCTGTTCGATATGGACGAAAACAAGGTGATCGCAAAGGGTAACTGCGAGAAGATCGGTATCGGTGGCTTTGTCACCCACAAGCGTCCCGGCAAGGACGATTACAAGGCAGACGTCGAGCTCAAGGATCACGACGATGCCATCAATCTGGTGCTCAGCCTTCTGACGGATGCAGAGCTGGGCGTTATCGCAAGCATTGACGAGATCGATGCGATCGGTCACAGAGTTGCACACGGCGGTAAGCTCAAGGAGTCTACGCTGGTCAGCGACGAAACGCTGGAGTATCTGTATTCCATCGTGGGTATCAATCCTCTGCACGGCCCCCCTGCCATCAAGGGTATTGAGGCGTGCCGCAAGGCTTGCCCCGGTAAGCCGATGGTTTGCGTCTTCGATACGGCATTCCACAGCACGATGGAGCCTGTTTCCTAC
>JAFNZX010000140.1 GCA_017382615.1 Clostridia bacterium
CATTTTGGGATTGCGTGAAATCATCTTCTTGTAGGGGAGGAATATTTGCAAGCAAATGCATCCTCCCGCCCGTAAACGGCTCATGATCGCGTCACCCAAACGCTGATCCGCCATCATCGCGTGCGCAAACAAAAATCCCTGCATCACCGATGCAGGGATTTTTCTACGTTTCTCTTATTCTACGACAACCACGCCGTCCTCTTTGACGGTAATGGTCATGCCGTCCTTGACGTAAGAGAGGAACTCATCGCCAAGGCAATCGACAACGGGCATACTCACGCCCTCTACCCAAACGTCGGCAAGCACCGCGCCTGCGGCTGCCAAGGAGTCGATATGGTTTGCAAACAGCATGCAAGCAGGCTGCTTGTGCATGGCGCACGCGCAATACAGTACCAGACCGCCCGTGGTGGAGCCAATGGTCTGGGGCAGGCACAAAGCCTTGCCGATCATGCTCTTGCCGTGCAGATCTGCGTTATTCTGGTCACCGCACTTGACCTCTTTATCGCCAAATTGCAGCGCCATCTGGAAGGATGCCAGCGTGTTAAAGCCCTGCGTGGAAACAAGTGCCTCTGCCTTGACCTCGCCGGGGGTGACGACTCTACCCTTGAATTCTCTCATGCCTTTTTACCTCCCGTAATAGCCTCCAAGATCTGCTCGTCACGGTAATATCTTGCGCTGGTGTATGTGCGCAGCTTATTGGACGAGGTGATGACGGGCATCTTCTTGCAAAGCGGATTGTTCATGTACATCAAAGGACAGATGTACGAGGTGATGACGCCGGTCGCTTTGAGTCTGTTTGCATACTCGGTCTGATTGAACACCTCCAGCACGCCGGGCGCAGCGGTCAGCACGGTGGGAATGACCACCTTTTTCTTACCGTTTGCCGCAAGTGCTGCTTCAATATTGTCAGTCCATGTCTTGAGCTGCTCCAAGGACAGGTGAGGACAGCCGACAAAGCAAAGCTTGGGCGTTGCGTCCTCCTTCTTCCACATCATGGGATACTCGCTCTGCACTCTTGCAAGCTCCGCGTCGTCAATGACGTATTCACGCGCACCCTCTGCGATCAGCGCTTCACCAAGCTCCTTTGCCTCGGGCGTCAGGTTTGCAATGTGGTAAAGACCAACCGCACCGTTAGAAGCGGTTGCCGCGCCGAAGTCCTTTAAGTAAGAGCAAGCCGCGTCGTCCAGCTCGTTGCCGATCCATGCGTCAAGTCCCACAACGTAGGGCACGTCCTCCATGACCTTCATACCGATGGCAGAGCCGAGCAGCTGCGCCTCGGGCTTCTTGGAGGTCTGAACCTTGACGACCCAGGTAGCCTTTCTGCCCTCGTCGGTCAAAAGACCAAAGTAAGGCACGTAACCCACGATAGAGCCCATGATATCAATAATACCCGAATTACGGTTGCAGCGCGCACCCAGCACGGAGTTTGCGTACACGACCGCCGAGGACTCTGCCCAGGACAGCACGTCACCCTTCTTGGGGCGATTGCCCACTTCATCCATGTAGCAAGCGCAGGTGAACGCCTTGTCATCCTTAAGCCCCAGCTCGTGCAGCTGCTTTTCATAAAAATCCTGCTTGGTGTACATGAACTTAATGAACACAAAATTCCGGCCTTCACAGCATTCATTTCATTTTACAGACCGGCACCACCCGGCTCTGACTTTCTGTATTATTTCTGCTCTGCC
>JAFNZX010000141.1 GCA_017382615.1 Clostridia bacterium
AAAATCTTGGTCTACCACTCGTAACTCTTTGCAAAAGGGCGTTTCTTGGCATTTTACAACAAATGATGCGAGAATTAAATTGAAACACCTTTACCCTGTTATTAAAATGTAAAGTTTTAAGTGAAACAAAGTAGTAGGGGCGATTCACGAATCGCCCGCAAAAACCGCCGTAGGGTGCATTCACGAATGCACCGCGGATTTGGACGCGTGTTCGGATGTATTCCGTAGGGTGCGACGTCCTCGACGCACCGTCCTGCAATAACAACTTCTTGTAGGGACAGTCGTCCCCGACGGTCCATGATCTCCCAAAATCTACTTTGTACTTGCTCGGGCTCCTCGCCGCTCGCGGCATGACGCCAGCCCCTACCGACGGAGGGCTTGCGCAACCCGCGGACAGTCGAGGACGCCTGTCCCTACACATCGGGGATAGACGGGCTGCTCGCCGCTTGCGGCATGAGGTCAGCCCCTGCAGACGGACGGTTTGCGCATTTTATTTACCCCCCACTTTGTAAACAAATTACGATAAATCTTGCAATTTTGGGATTATATGCTATAATAATAATTTGGAAGAGTGTTTTCATTTTCGAATGTTTGCAATAGAGAGGTACAGAAATGAAAAGGATTTGTAAAACAATACTGATTTTGTCACTGTGTCTGTGCACCTTAATAGGTGTCCCTGTAGCAGTATTTGCACAGAGTGACGCAAGGCAAATTCAAGAGAAGTCAAGCGCGCAGGCGGTTGACGACCTGTCCGCGCGGCACGTGTATCGACTTGTCAACCGCATCGGTGAGCAGGGAAATATGGTCTGGCTGTATATGGACGGCAAAGAGATCGGTCCTATGAACCATCACTATATCGGCAGCAAGCAGGATACCGGAGAGACTTCGGATTGGGTATCCGGCCGCGATTTTACGCTTGGCTGTATCGGGACTTTTACCAGAGCCGTTAACTATTGTACGTTGGAGTATCAGGGCACAACAAGTGGTCTCCCCCTTCGCTATGACGACCGCTATGACGTGTCGGGCAAGGAAGTCGAGATCCTTGACGCGGACACGGACGTTGTGACATTGGAGGAAAACACGCTCCGCGCACCCGGTATCGGCAAAGCCGAGGTTCGCATTGACGGTGTGCTTTACGAGGTCACCGTCAGCAAGGCAAAGATCAATATCGTAGTCATTATGGGGCAGAGCAATGCGGGAAATCATTTCCCCAATGCAACCTCGGATATTGTGTGCCCGCCCGGTACTGCTTACTGGTGGGGCAACGGTCAGGGAACGGCAGCAACCGCGCCCGTAGACTATACCCAGCCCTCCATGGGCTTGCATACGCCGCTTTTGGCTGAGCTGTATGCCCAAAGTGTGGCTGCGGGTGATCCCGTCAAGAACGTCATGGTATGGCAAGAGGGCATTACCTCGAAAAACGGACAGTCGATCACCAAGTGGGCGGCATCCGAAACCGATACCTCTGGCACGGACGGCACTGCAACCATGATCCGCAACTGCATTGCATACTACGAAGCGCACAGCGATCTGTACGAGATCGAGAATTGCGGCGTGTACTGGCTGCAGGGCGAATCGGATGTTGCCATGGCACCCGAAAAATATACCAAGCTGTTCATGGCAATGTGGAACGATCTGAAGGACGCAGGCGCGGAATATATGGCATTTTTCCGTGTCAGAAAGCCAACGGGGCAGAATGATGCGGAGCACCACGATCTTGGCTATTCCGGGTCACTGGCAGCGCAGATCAACATGGTCAATACCAATGCGGATATGTATATGGCGTCCACCGTTACCGAGAATTGGGAGGGCAATGAGGCTACCGAGCATACGGTGGATATCAGCAAGTATATCACACTCATGGCGCAGTACGGTAGCGTGGGAAGCTACAATGACAGCTACGGCAACGCGGCAACCATCAAGGACGGTATGCTGACCACCACCATGAAGACGCTGTATGGGTCTAATAATAAGTGCCATTACGGCAAGTTCGGTTACGGAATTATCGGTGCTGATGCAGCTTACAATATGTATCGCGCGCTGCACAATGACCAAGTAGCTTTTGAGCAAACCAATACCTCGGGTATAGCGGATGCGGTAACGGTCAGCCAGCCCTGCAAGACGGTTACGATCGATATTACGGATCTTACCGAAAATCTTTCGTTCCGCGCAGCTTGCGGAAGCATGGCGGGAACGTTGGAGATCTGTGTTTTGAGTGATAACGTTGATATTACCGATCAGGTGATCGCAAAAGGGGTCAATACGTACGGCACGGTCGATACGGATCTTTTGCATTACTTTGATAACGTAAGCATTACCGTTACGTATACTTCCGTGGACGGTGCAGCGCAAAGTGTGATCTACGCAATCGTTGACCGCGCTCCCGATGCCCCCAATATGTACTATTGGGATTTTGATGAGGACGTGAATGCCCGCGACGAGGATGGCGAGATCGTCAACGCTTTTGGTGACGCGATACGCGGCAGCTATACGCTTGGGGATGGCATTTTCAAGGCGACAGGTCTTCACTTGGCTTTGGAGAATCCTATCAGACTTGCAGAAACAAAGAACTGGAGCATTGAATGGAAATTTGGTGAAGTAACCCAAACCTCCGGCGGATTCTTGTTCACAAACATGGATACGAATGCCATTGGGAATAAAGCGATCTATCACGTTAAGAGCGGACAGTTTATGATCTGTTATTATGAGGATAGTAACGGGTATAAGAATTATACGCTTTCAGACGTTCACGTGCAGTCCGGCGACGTGATCAAGCTTACGCACAGATATGACAGCAATGCAGGCAGAAGTGTTCTGAGCTTGTGGCAAAACGGAAAGCTTGTCATTGCAGATTATCAGCTGTGGGGAAGCATGAATAACTCCACCAGTGATCTGGATATGACTGCATATCCTTTGAGCGGTGACTTCCTGCTTAAATATTTGGGTGCAGGCGCGTTTTCTACTGTCACAGATGAATTTGATTACATAAAAGTAGTGACCGACGAGCATCCTGAGCCTTTGTCGCTGCGCTACGACGACCGCTACGACGTCAGCGGCAAAACGGTTGAAATCATCGACGCGGGCACGCCCACCTCGTACAAGATTGGCAGCGGCGTTGCGGATGGCACGCTTGACGATGCGGTCATTACGCTTGTCAAAGACAAGCTCATCGCCACCGGTATCGGTACGGCAATGGTGCGCATTGACGGTGCGCTTTATGAAATTACGGTTACCCCCGCGCCCATCTCGCTGTTCATGATCACGGGTCACAGCATGGGGGCAGGGCAGGCAGGCAATGCCGATCAATCCGTTGTCGGACCTGACGGTCAGGTATACAGCTCTCACGGCACAACCTGCCTTGGCAGCACCACCGCAGGCTACGGTATCAGCTATGCCGCACAAAATAAGGCAAACAAGATCAATGCCTTTACCGCGGACGGTACGGGAAGCATTGGCGAGGGCAGTGCGCTTGCTTGGCAATGGCACAATCTCACGGGCGAAAAGGTCTGGGTACTCAACACTGCGGTAGGCGGCTCTTGCCTTGCCGAGTGGATTCCCGGCACGACCAATTATACAAGAGCCGTCACGCAGTTCCAAAGAGCGCAAGCAATCCTTGAAAACGAAATTGCTGCAGGGCACTACACGCTTTCCCGGATGGGTATATTCTACCATAACGGCGCAAATTTCAGTTATAAGGGCGTGAAATTCACGCAGGCTGATCTGCAGGCGTGGTACAATGCGATGTGGAGCGGCTTTCAGAGCGAGCTTTCTGCGGATATCACGGGAGACGGCAATATGGAAAGCGTTTCTTTCCTTGGTTTAGTACCGATCTGGACAAAATCCGCGGGTCTTTCCTATACGCAGGACGAGCCGGCAGGCATGTTCATGGCGGCGAGTGCCGAGTATCCCGATATTTTCACAGCCTCCGTTATAGGTCAGGATTGGCTGACCAATGCAGACGTTGCAAGCAAATTCCCCGCATTTGATTATACGGTGCAGAGCGGTGAAACGCTCAAACGCCCCGAAACGACTGCCGACGTATTTGCATCCGATAACGTGCATTACGATCAGGTTGCATACAATGCGGTAGGTATCGATATTGCAAATAATCTCTATAGATATCTGTATGGTGATAACGCACTGACTAACGTTCAGATCGTCGATCCGAGCAAGGTGACCGAGGTTTCCGAGAGCGTGACGCTTGCGTTTGGAGAGCAAGTGCTGCTCGTGCCGCTGACGGAGCCGCTGACTTGTGCGGATCTGAGCTTTAAGGCAGAAGGGGATATCGAAATTTCGTATCCTCTTGCAATCAAAATGATTGGCTTGGGCACGGGTAAGCTGACCGTTTTTGCCAACGGTGAGGTCGTCAGGGAAATTACATTTGTTTGCAACCATACCCACACCTACGATTCCGTCACCATCCCCGCAACCTGCACTGAAGGCGGCTGGACGGTCTACACCTGCGCTTGCGGTGACTCTTACGAGGGGGACTTCACCGAGGCAACGGGGC
>JAFNZX010000142.1 GCA_017382615.1 Clostridia bacterium
AAAATCTTGGTCTACCACTCGTAACTCTTTGCAAAAGGGCGTTTCTTGGCATTTTACAACAAATGATGCGAGAATTAAATTGAAACACCTTTACCCTGTTATTAAAATGTAAAGTTTTAAGTGAAACAAAGTAGTAGGGGCAGATTCCATATCTGCCCCCAAAATAAAAACGCTCGTGCGTGGGCCTGCGAAAATAGCGGAGAAACAAAATCAAGGACTGCATCCAAGTGGATACAGTCCTTGATTTTTGCGAATTTCTCCGTAGATTTGGTAGCCCGATGCACGGGCTTGTTTTGAAACGAATTAAGCTGCCAGAGAAGGATCAGCTTCCATCTCTTCAAACGTCTGCTTGTTTTCAAGCACGTAGCCGCGGATTGCCAGCAAATCAAAAATTGCTGCTGCCACACCGATCACACCGCCAAGAAGAACGTTGATCACGATGCTGACAATAATGTTTGTCATCCACTTATCATAGCTCTGTACCAGACCGGGATAGGGAGTCAGAACAGCCTTGGACTGCTTGAAGCGGCAGTAAGCGCAGTAGATGTTCCATGCACCGCAGATAACGCCTGCCAAAGAGATCACCTGAATGATGCCGATGATCAGCCACAGAATTGCGGAGATTTGCTCTCTTTCAGAAAGAGTTTTTGCAAGTTGCTTATGGTTGCTTGCCATGATGTGTCTCCTTGAAATGAATTAGTCCTTAATGAATTTAGCGGCGATTGCGCTTGCAACGGGGATTTTGTAGTTGATCTCGCCCTTGAAGAACTTTACGATTGCGATGATGTAGAATACCAGCATGATAACGGAAAGAATCTGACCAAGGACAGGGATGATGTTCAATACGCTAACGAGAGCGATCGCGATCAAAACCGTCAGAGATTGGAGCTTTTCTTCCTTACTCAGCTTATTCCACCACAGAATGTCGATGATAAGCAGAATAACAGGAACGATAGCTGCAAGACCCCAGAAACGGTTCTCGCTTACGCCAAGTTTTTCCATCATTTCCTTCATTAGTATGTAGCCTCCTGAATAAAATATTTAATGGTTACTGACCATTGGCACTATTATATAGGAAAATTCACAATTTGTCAATATCAAATGCGGTATTTGTCACATTTTGTCCCCACTTATTGCGTACAAATTGATGTCCCATGCGGGGAAGTAGGGAAAGCGGCGCAAATAGAGCCGATACTCGGGGCAGAGCGTGTGCACAAGAGCCGGGAGCGCATAAAGATCCTCGCTGCGGTGGTAGCAGGATACCAGCAGAGCGGGGGCGTATTTTGCAATCGTTTCGCGGCAGCCCTGCAAGGCTTGCGCTTCAGAGCCCTCCACGTCAAATTTTATATAGTCGCAGCTCGTGCCGCCAAGCACGCTGTCCACGCTGCGTGCCTGCACCTTTGTCACCTTGCCCGTGCGCCCCTGCAGTACGGTGGAGGTGTTCTGTGCTGCTCCCGCGTTGCGATTTCCCGAGGCGTCAAAGGTCAGCGTGGTGTCCTCACTCCATGCAGCGCATTGCAGGGGAACGATCTCAAAGCCTTGCTCTGCTTCAGCATATGCGCAAAGCTTGCGATAGTTGCGCGCATCGGGCTCAAGTGCGTAAAGCTTTTGCAGATTGGGGGCGTAGGGCGCAAGTGCGCGCGCAGAGTCACCGTTATATGCACCAAGATCGACTGCTGTGCAGAACTCCTTACAGGGCAGTATCTGCCCGAAGGATTCGTCGGGATCATTTTGGATTTCCAAAAGGAATTTGAGATCTCCCGTCAGCTTGTAGCGGATGATGTGATCGAACACGCGCACCGATTCCGCATCGGCAAGCAGAGCGCGTGCTGCGTCAAATTCGGATTTGTGTTGGGCGTAAAACGCGGCGTCAAAGAGCGTGTCACCGAATACGGGCACGTCGGGGGCGTACAGCTCGCATTCGTTTGCTACGTGCAAAATGGTTTGCATGACGTTCGGCAGGGAGGTGGCAAAGGAGAGCAGCACGATCATGTTGCAAGAACCGTATTTCTCTTTTGCCTCGCTGTAGGAAAGCACGCGCTTGCCGTGAAAGGCGTGCCCGCGCACAAAGCCGTCGCTGGCAAAAAAGTCCTCAATCTCAATGCCCTTGGTTTGCGCCACGGCAAGAATCTTGTCAGCACCGTTGCCCATGCCGTACATGACGATGTGTTTGTTTGTGGATTTCAGATATTCCCAAAGATCGGGAAATGCGGAATATGGCATAAGTTACCTCACTTTTGTTGACAAATACGTGCAATTATGCTACAATTATAGCATAATCAATCACTTTTGTAAAGGAGGATTTATCATGTCTTGTCTGTTTTGCAAAATTATCGCGGGAGAGATTCCCTCAAAAAAGGTCTATGAGGACGAATACGTTTACGCGTTTTACGATATCGCGCCCATGGCACCCGTGCACGTGTTGTTCGTTCCCAAGCAGCATATGGACAGCGCTGACGCCGTAAGTGCAGAGAACAGCGTCTACGTTGCAAAGATCTTTGAGGCAATTCCCGCTGTGGCAAAGGAACTGGGCTTGGAGAACGGCTATCGCGTCATCACCAACTGCGGTGAGGACGGCTGCCAGAGTGTAAAGCACCTGCATTTCCACCTGCTGGGTGGCAAAAAGCTGCCTGAGACGTTGGGGTAATGCCATGACGGATACAAGGCTTTCCGATATTTATGCCGGTAAGGGCAAGAACTATCTGCTGCCCTTTTATTGGCAGCACGGTACTCATCGCGAAAGAATCCCCGAGCAGATCGAGCGCATCTATCAGAGCGGCTGCCGCGCACTTTGCGCGGAATCCCGTCCGCATCCCGATTTTTGCGGCCCCGGTTGGTGGGCAGATATGGATATTATCCTTGCCGAGTGCGAAAAGCGCGGCATGCAGGTCTGGATCCTGGACGACAAAAAGTATCCCACGGGATATGCCAACGGTCTGATTGAGAGAAAATACCCACAGCTGCGCCAGCGCGAGATCATTGAGGAGCATGTTGACGTCATGGGTCCTGCGCCCGACACCGCTTTTCTTGTCAGCAAGACGTGGGAGGACGATGAGATCCTCGGCGTGTATGCATTCAAGCGCACCGACGAGGGTGAGGAAACGACGGGCGGATACATCGATCTGACGCCCACGCTGACCGAGGGTAACGTGTATTTTGACGTGCCCGAGGGACTTTGGCGCGTGTATATCTATACCAATACGCGCAGAGGCAACCGAGATAACTACATTGATATGACAAGTGCAGAATCCTGCCGCGTCATGTTAGAGGCAGTATACGAGCCGCACTACGAGCATTACGCCAAGTATTTCGGCACAACCTTTATGGGCTTTTTCTCGGATGAGCCCATGTTTGCAAACTCCATGGCGACCCGCCATCCCGTTGACCCCAGCGGACACGAGCGTCCTCTTGGCACGGTGGGTATGGCTCTGCCGTACAATCCCCGCGTCATCGAGCTGATGACCCGGGAGATGGGTGAGTACGCGCTGCCTTATATGGGTGAGCTTTGGTTTTGGAGCGAGCATGCACCCGTCACGCGCCTTGCGTATATGAACGCCATCACCGCGCTGTATCGCGACAATTTCAGCGGTATGCTCGGCAACTGGTGCCGCGAGAGAGGCGTGATGTATATCGGTCATATCATTGAGGACAATAACTGCCACGCGCGTGCAGCAGTCGGTGCGGGGCACTATTTCCGTGCACTGGAAGGGCAGGATATGGCAGGTATTGATATCGTGCTGCATCAGGTCATGCCGGGTATGGCACATCATATCCATAACACCAGCCTTGGTACGGGGCTTTCCGATACCGCATTCTTTCATTACGTGCTGGGTCAGTTGGGCGCATCGCTGGCGCACCAGTACCCGCAGATGAAGGGCAGAGCCTTGTGCGAGGAGTTTGGCGCGTACGGCTGGGCAGAGGGCGCAACCATGATGAAATGGCTGACCGATTTTCTTTTGGTGCGAGGCATCAACCATTTCATTCCCCACGCATTCTCGCCCGATTATCCCGACCCCGATTGCCCGCCGCACTTTGGTGCGGAGGGGCACGATCCCCAGTTTGCGGGCTTTACGCATCTGATGCATTATACCAACAAGGCGGCACACCTCTTATATGGCGGTGAGCATATCACCTCCTGTGCCGTACTGTACCACGCTGAGGGCGAATGGATGAACGGCAAGGGCGACTATATCTTTACCCAAGTTCCCGCAAAAGCGCTGCTGGATGCGCATTTGTGCTATGATATCATTTGCACCGAAACGCTGCAGAGAGCCGAGGTATGCGGTGGCAAGCTGCAGGTCAACGGTGAAGTGTACGGTGCTTTGGTCGTGCCTTACGGCAAGGTGCTGCCCGAGGTGACCAAGGCACAGGTCAAGCGTCTTTGCGAGGCAGGCGTGCCCGTGCTGCTTTGCGAGGGCAGACCCGAGGGCTTTGAGGGCGAGGTTGTAAGTGCTAAGGAATTGCCGGCACGCATCTGCGCGCTGGGGCTTGCCGATATCAAGGTCGAGGGCAACTGCCCCTTGTTGCGCCACTATCACGTCAAGAGAGACGGTGCGGACGTGTTCATGTTCTTTAACGAGGACAGCGTCCATACCGCAAAGACGACTGTGACGCTGCCCGTGCGCGGCGATTTTGCAAGACTGCGCATGATTGAGGATATCGCGTATGCCGACAGTACCGCGGACGGCAAGATCACGGTCGAGCTGCTGCCCGGGCAATCCGAGATTTTGGTATTTGGCGGTGAACAGATCGATCTGCCCGTGCACAAAGCACCGCAAAAGGCAATCGTGCTGATGCCTACCTATGATATAACGCTTGCAGACTCCGAGGATCTTGACGCGTTCTACGCATATAAGACCACCGACAAGCTGACAAGCATCACCTCCGCTGCCGAAAAGCCTGCCTTCTCGGGAAAGATGCGCTATACCTTTACTCTGCCGCTTGACAAGGTGCCCGAGAACGCTGTGCTGGATCTTGGCAAGGTGGGGCAAACTGCAAAGGTTTGGGTCAACGGAGCGTATGCGGGCATCCGCATTACCGCGCCCTATGCGTTCCCAATCGCTTCGCTTTTGCAGGCAGGGGAGAACACCATTACGGTTGAGGTTGCAAACACCCTTGTAGGCAAGCACCGCGACAGATTTTCGCATTGCATGCCCATATCCCCGTCCGGCTTGATGGGACCCGTCAAGCTGCTTGCGG
>JAFNZX010000143.1 GCA_017382615.1 Clostridia bacterium
CTTTGAGGTGTTCGGAGACGACGCGCTTTCGGGGTGTAAGGGACAGCCCGTGGGCTGCAAAAACGGCAGCTGCAATGCGGTGGCGGGCGGATTTTGGGTGATCTGTCTGCTTGCTGCGGGACTTGTTTTCAGAAAAAAGAATTAAGTATATCTGTCAAATGAAAGGAGTGGAGCACGTGAAGTTGTGGCAAAGAATAGCAGCAAGCGTTATGATCTCGGTCTTGTTTGCAGCGATATTTCCGCTGTCCGCCTCTGCCGACGGTATCTCATTGGAACAAGAGGCGGAATATGAATTGGTGGAAGAGCTTCATTTTGCCTCGTCCGGCGTGTACTCAAGTCTGACGTGCCATAACGTCGAAAAATCGCGGGAGTCCTCTGCCAGCGCAGGGCTCAGCTGGTGCACGTTGCGCTTTGGAGATCAGGATGCTTACGTGTACAGCACCCGATATTTGCAAAATACGTACGAGGATTGCTCTTATGTGGTTATTCGGTATTCCTCAAACGCCCCTGTACGCATGACTTGGACGGGCACCTTTACCGGTGAGACGTACAGCGTTGAGCTGCCTACGCAAACGGAGACTGTAACGCTGATGATCCAAATGCAGAGGCACATGGGTTGGAACGGAAAGATCGAAACGCTTGGCTTTGCTGCTGTGCAGGGCGAAAGCGCGATAAGGTTACATTGGCTCAAGGTGTATGCCAAGGATCCACATGCGTTGTACAGCGATGGAATGGTAGTGCTTATTCCGGAGTATTCATATCCGCTGCAGACCTATCCCGTGCCCGAAACCGAGACGGATCCTCCGATTGAGGTTGATACCGATTGGGAGACCTTGGGAACAGAGCAGCTAACGGACGACCACACGGATGCTCGTGAGCCGGAGCCTGAATCGGAGCCGGAATCGGCTTTAGAGAATACACGCAGCGGCTTGTTCTTTGAGGTGTTCGGAGACGATGCGCTTGCAGGCTGTCAAGGTGCGTCACTTGGCTGTAAAGGCGGTGGCTGCAATGCCGTCACGGGCGGCTTATTTGTGATCTGTCTGTTTGCTGCGGGCATTGTATTCAGAAAACATGATTGATGAAAGGAACGCTCGAAAAAGGGCGTTCCTTTTTGTGCATTTTGCGTGATTTTTCGCAAAATACTATTGACACAATTGTAAAAATTTAGTATAATACAGTTAATAAGATGGCGTCATGTCACTTATGAAAAATTATTTTATAAGAGGTGCAACATGAAAAAACTGATGGCTTTGGCGATTGCTGTGTTTATGATAGCAGCAATTTGCGCAATTCCCGCAGCGGCATCCGATCTCATCGATCTCGGCTCTCTGTATGAGTTCCCTGCAGAAAAGTATGAAGAGATTGTTGAAGGTGAAGCCGGCGAAGCTACCATGACTTGGAACGTTCCCTACCAGGCAGTGACTCCCGTTTTGGACGGTGTCATTAACAAGAACGAGTACGCTCGTTTCGAAAACTTTGAGGACTACATTGGTGTTTCCACTAGCTCCAACTACGGAAAAGAGGCTGCTCAGGCTTTGTATGAAAAGGTAATCGGCGGTTTCTTTGAAGCATACTGGTGCTGGGACGGTCAGTATCTGTATATGGCATTTGACATTTCTTGCCCGGACGGCTACTTCTGTCCTCCCGATCCCGGTGTGTATCTGTTTGCATACAACTGTCTGCAGATCGGTATGGCTGACGTAGAAGCGAGCGGCAGAGATTCCTCTTACGTTGAGCTTGGCTTTGGCTATGACAACGTCAACGATAAAGAAGTTACGTTCGCTTGGGCTCCCGAGCCTGCTCGTTATCAGTCCGGTGAAGAGGATTTCGCAGCATCTTACAATGAAACTAACCAGCAGCTGATTTATGAGCTGCGTATTGACCTGCAGCCCGCACTGGGCTGGGAGAAGTATCCCGAAAACGGTGACCAGGTCAATTTCGCTTTCGTGCTTGAGGTTGCAGGCGAAAATGATACCAACACCAACGCACAGGTTCTGTTCTGCCACGGTATCGGCGGTCAGTATTCCATGAAGATGACCGAGTACTTTGCACGCATCACCTTTGAAGGCAAGCCCGATGACGTTGTGTTTGACCCCACCAAGCTGCCCGAGCTTCCCCCCGAAGACATCGAGTACGAGCTTCGTGAGTTTATCGATTTTGCCAATGTTGACGTATTCAACACCATACTGGGTGACGGTGCAAAGGTTGAACAGGTCAGCGAGGGCGCAGACACCTTCCTGCGTGTGACCGCTGAGGCTGACGGCGCTTACATTTACAGCACCGCATACCCCAGACAGCTGCTTTCCGAAGCAAAATATCTCGTTATCAAGTACCGTACCAACTCCGAAAAGGCTGACGAATGCGGCATTATCTGGACGACCAGACAGGATCCCGATTTCCGTATTGAGGAGTGCTACTTTGACTTTATGACCGGTGACGGTAACTGGAACTACCTGCTGTGCGACATGAACGGTGATGGCAAGTGGATAGACTACATCAATACCTTGGGTATCGTTCCTTTCTATGATGAAGAGGGTATCGCAGGCGAGACCATTGACATCGCTTGGATTAAGTGCTACAACCAGGATCCCACCGATCTGTACGAGCAGTACATGCCCACCACCGAGGAGACCACCGCTGAACCCACCGATGAGACCACCGCTGCTGACGTTACCACCAATGCTCCCGAGCAGAGCGTTGAGCAGACCACTGCTCCCGCTACTTCCGA
>JAFNZX010000144.1 GCA_017382615.1 Clostridia bacterium
CGTTGCACCTCAGTTCATTCAAGAGATAACAAAAAGCACTCCGCATGTGCGAAGTGCTTTTTGAAATTCGACCAAAGGTCGAAATTATCTCTTTGAGAACTGTGAGGGCGTTAAAAAAATATGCCGGTGGCATATTTTTAGCCCGATAAGGCAAAGCTGCGCTTTGCCTTCCCCGGTTCGAGGAGGGATAAAAACAAAAGCCCCGGAAAACCGAGGCTTTTGAACAACCAAAATTGGCTTTTGTTTTTATCTCTTCGAGAACTGGGGTGCACGACGTGCAGCCTTCAGACCGTACTTCTTTCTTTCCTTCATACGAGGGTCTCTGGTCAGGAAGCCAGCAGCCTTGAGAGCGGATCTGTAGTTAGGATCAACGTTCAGAAGAGCGCGAGCAACACCGTGACGGATAGCACCTGCCTGGCCGGAAATACCGCCGCCGTTTACGGTAGCAACGATATCGAACTTGCCAAGGTTATCGGTGGTGCCGAAGGGCTGGTTAACGATCAGCTTCAGGGTCTCCAGACCGAAGTAATCGTCAATGTCACGACCATTGATGGTGATAACACCGGTACCGGGATACAGTCTTACGCGAGCGATGGACTTCTTTCTTCTGCCGGTTCCGTAGAAATAGGGCTTTGCACTGGTATACATTGGTTAACTCCTTCCTTTCTCTCGATTAAAACTCGTAAGCTTCGGGCTGCTGAGCCTGGTGCTTGTGAGCTGCGCCTGCATAAACCTTCAGTCTGGTGAATGCGGTGCGGCCGAGTGTGTTGTGGGGGAGCATACCCTTAACTGCCAGCTCCATAGCCATCTCGGGGCGCTTAGCCATCAGTTCCTTGTACTGGATGGACTTCATACCGCCGACGTAGCCGGAGTGGTGGTAGTGGTACTTCTGCTCCAGCTTTCTGCCGGTCAGAACTGCCTTATCTGCGTTAATGATCACAACGAAGTGACCGCAGTCAACGTGGGGAGTGAAAGTGGGATCGTTCTTGCCGCGGAGCAGGTCAGCAGCAGCAACAGCGGTTCTGCCGAGGGGCTTGTTCGCTGCGTCGATAACGTACCACTTACGAACTACAGATTCTTTCTTCTGCATGAATGTGGACATGTTAAAATTCCTTTCAAAACATAGTGATAGTTTTTATTACCGGCATATTATATCATGCACTTTTCAACTTGTCAATACCTTTTTGAAAAAAAGTTTGAAAATTTTAATTTAGCTTGCACAATGCTCTCGTTTTCTCGCGTTTTTGGCGTTTTTCGTACACTTCCCTTTTCCGCGACAACACGTTTTATGCCAAAGCAGTTCTTTTCCTCTGCATCTTATTTCCCCTTGCTGCATATAGTGAAAACAGCACTCAAAGGAAAGGAATCACAATTATGGAAAATTTATATTTGCCCGAGGGCTGCCGCATCTCCGATCTTTCCAACCGTGAGGCACTGGCAACGCCTGCAGGCATTGAAAAAGCCGCCGAGAACGGCAATATTTTAGAAGCCAACGCGCTGCTTTGTGACCGCGAAATGAATCTGCACGTAGAGCTTGGCTGTATGCAGGGCATCATTCCCCGCTGTGAGGCAGTCTTCACGCAGAACGGCGAGGACGTCAAGGACATTGCCGTCATCTCGCGTGTGGGAAAGCCCGTCTGCTTTACTGTAGAGCGCATCACGCGCTCCTCGTCGGGTCAGCCCGTTGCTCTTCTCTCACGCAAAAATGCACAGCGCAGATGCGTTTTGCATAGGCTCTCGCAGCTCTGCACGGGCGATATCATTCCCGTGCGTGTGACGCACCTGGAACGCTTTGGCGCGTTTTGCGACGTAGGCTGCGGCATTTGTGCCCTGTTGCCGCTGGATTGCATTTCCGTCTCGCGCATCTCTCATCCGTCCGACCGTCTGCAGCCCGGCATGATGCTTTGGTGCGTCGTGCGTGCCATTGACCAAGAGAGTGGCAGAATCACGCTTTCCTTGCGCGAGCTGCTTGGCACGTGGGAGCAAAACGCTGCCCTTTTTGGCACGGGGCAAACCGCAGCGGGCATCATCCGCAGCGTGGAGAGGTACGGCGTATTCGTGGAGCTGACTCCCAATCTTGCAGGCCTTGCCGAGCTGCGCCCCGATGCGGACGCCAACACCGTTGCGCGCCTGCAGGCATGCATCGGGCGCTATACGGGCGTTTACATCAAGAGCATTCAGCCAGATCGCATGAAGATCAAGCTGGTACTCATTGACTCCTATCGCGGTGAGCCGGCGCACGCGGAGCTGCGGTACTTTATCGATCCCGAGCGGACCGCACGTCTGGAGCATTGGCGGTATTCGCCCGAGAGCGCGGGCAAGGTGATCGAGACTGTGTTTTAATCACAGACTCATCTATTAAAAGTTTTTGATCGACCTTTTTTCAAAAAGGTCGAATGGGCTCGGGGCAGTGCCCCGAGTCGCGCCCGCAGGCGCGAAATTTCTCAAACGCCGTTTTCATTTGCGAAGCAAATATGTTCTTCTTTTGCGGCTACTCCGTCGAAAAAGAACGGAAACAACCTCTCTCACATAAAATTCCAACACAAAAGGGGCTGAATCAACTCAGCCCCTATTGCATTTGCGAAGATGTGAAAGAGCGTCCGTGTGATGCACCTCATCCACCGCAACCGCGTCAGAAAAACGCTCCAAGTATTCGCGTTTTTCTTCCGCTGCGGTC
>JAFNZX010000145.1 GCA_017382615.1 Clostridia bacterium
AAAAAACGCTCAAATTAGCCGTGCAGCTCTTGGAGGACGGCAAAACGCAGGAGGCGTACGATGCCTTTTTGACCATCAAGGATCACCCCGAGGCAGCACAGTATCTTTCGCACTTTGTGTTCCGCTATGCGCACGAAACAGTCGAAGAATCTTTCGATACAACTGAAACCGACTATGAATACGACCAATACGGCAGGATCGTCAAAATTACGAGTTCCACAGATAACGGTGTTCAACCTGTTTTCACCGAAATCACCTGGTATGAATACGATGAACATAACCGCGTGATCAAATACGGAACGGGCGGGCACGCTACGCTGTATGAATATGATCAAAACGGCAATATCGCAAAAGTGACCAAGCCCAACGGCAATACTGCGGAATTTACGTATGATGCACAAGGAAACGTGACGCAAGAAATCTACAAGGATGTGGATGGGCAAACGTATTTGTGTTATACGCGTGAATACAACGAGCATGGTGATGTGGTTTTGTCTCACAAAAAACATTTCATTTATTCAAGTGGAGAATTTACTTTCACCTATTCCTATGAATACGACCCAAACGGACGTATGATCAAAAGAGTGAGCGACACCGTGACGGATGCGTGGGAATATGACGAGCTTGGACGAGAGATCAAATACATCCTGAATCAAGAAAATTGGCATTATAAGCGTTATATCAGAACCACCGAGTATGATGCATACGGCAATTATGCCAAGCAGACCCACACCAACGTTTCCCTTGACGACAGCGAGAGTTCTTATACAAACGTCTACGAGCGCGATTACAACAATTACGGCGTAGTGCTGTGGGAGAAGTGTTATAGTCACGGTGAATTGCTGCGCACGACTACCTACTCCGATTTTTCGGTATATTACAATCCGTACGGCGAGCCTGAGATACCCGACGCGTATTTGGGCACAGGCGCATGATAATTGATACTGCGTGTACAAAAATTCCCCTTGTTGATTGACAACGGGGGGATTTTGTGTTATACTGTATTTTGTAAAAATATGTATTTCTGAAAGGAAACAAAACTATGAAACTCAGAGTAGCAGAAGTTGGTATGGGCGGCATCAGTGCCGCTCACGTAGATGCTTGGACGCGCATGGATGACGTAGAGCTGGTTGCGATCTGCGATATTCGTCCCGAGATGATGGATCGCTATGACAGCAAGACCACCGCGCGCAAGTACACCGATTTTGACGAGATGCTGGCAAACGAGCAGATCGATATCTTAGATATCACGCTGCCTACTTACCTGCACGTGGATTTTGCCGTCAAGGCTATGGAAAAGGGCATTCACGTGGTGTCCGAAAAGCCCATCGCGCTGCACCGCGAGGACGTGGCGCGCGCTTACGAGACCGCAGAAAAGAATGGCAAGTGCTTCATGATCGCGCAGGTGCTGCGTTGGTGGCCCGAGTACGTATATCTCAAGGACAGCATTGACACCGGCAGATACGGTAAGCTGGTCAGCGGTACTATGACGAGAATCGGTGCGATTCCCGTGAGAAGCTGGGATAACTGGATGCAGGATGCAGAGCGCAGCGGTATGGTTCCGTTCGATTTGCACATTCACGACCTGGACTTCTTGGTTTACACCCTTGGCAAGCCCGAGATCGAGCACGTGTTCCACGGCATGGATTACGTGCACGCGATCTACAAGTACGGCGACGCACGCGTTGCCTGCGAGGCAGCTTGGTTCCACGCGCCCGTACAGTTCTCTGCAACCTATCGCATGCAGTTTGAGCACGCCGTGCTGGAGTTCAACGGTGCGGGGCTCAAGATCTACAAGGAAGACTGGACCACGCAGGATATGAACACGGCAAGCAACATTGAAGAGGGCTGCTACGTACCCCAGTCTGACGGCTACTACAACGAGCTGCGCTATTTTGCGGACTGTGTCAAGGCTGGCACTTTCCCCGAAATGGTCAAGCCCCACGAGCTTGAAGCCGTGATCGATACCATCAAAGAGGTTTACGCTTCCAAGTAATTTTTTAAGGAGCAGGACATGAAAACTCGATTGACAAGTATTTTGTTGCTTGCATTGGCGGCGGTTATGCTGCTGTCTGCTTGCACGGGAGGAGAGCACTCTTACGATACTGATACCGATCCCGTGACAGATGCGATCGAACAACCCACCGAACAACCCACCGAGCAGCCCACGGGAACCGAGCCCGTAGGGTCGATTCAAGAATCGACCGCACCTGAATCGCAACCTCAGCCCTCTACCGAGGAGCAGACCACCGAGCCCCCCGCGCCCGTTGATCCCTTGGCGCAGTATGAGCTGGGATATGGCTCTTCTATGGATATGTCGGCATACGATCCCATCCCCGACAAGGTGCTGCCCACCGCTCCCAATGATGATCCCGATTTCCTTTTGTGGTTTGACCACATCACCGAGAAGATCGACAGATACACCATCGTGCGCGACGGTGACCCCACCTACGTCATGCAGATGGGCAAAAACGAGATGGAGGGCTGCCAGTTCTTCGTGCACTCTCCCGTGGAGAAGAGAATTACGGTCAAAATCTCGGATTTCACCAACGCAAACGGTGACACGCTGACCACCGAGCTTGGCGTGGAATATTACGTGGAGGACGGCTACGTGGATATGAAATTCCCGGGCAAGCCCGTCTATCCCGATGCGGTTGTACCGTATGACGCGTATATCTCCAAGACCGAGGGCGGCAACTACGAGGAAGGTCCTTGGGTAACTGTTGGACCTTACTCCTACAAGCCCTGGGAGCCCGAAAAGTACCCCTATCGCGATACCTCGCGCGCATTCGTCGTGCAGGCGATCACCACGCCCGACACCGTTCCCGGTGCGTACGTGGCAACGATTGAGATCTGCGACGCGGATACCGGTGCGTGCATCAAGATGGCGAACGTATATACGTATGTGTACAACGTCACGCTGTCAGAAGAGACCGCGCTGGACACTACCTTTATGATCTGGCAGAATAAGATTCTGGAGCAATACGAAAACTTTGGTTTTAATGCTTCCCATTATGATATTCTCAAGGCAACTGCCGATTTCCTGCTCAAATACCGCATTACCCCCACGGGTACGGTGGACTATGGTACGGAATGGCTGTCCAACCCGCGCGTGACCACGATCCGCATAACTGCCAAGGATCAGTACGACCGATTCAAGAATGATCCCGTGTTGAGCGAGAAGTTGTATTTCTACGGACAGGACGAGCCCGGCGTTTCGCGCCCCAATATCGGTGACCCGACGGGGCAGAACAGTGTTGCCAAGCTCAAGCAGGAAGCAGAAATGCTGCAAAACGATTGGGGCTGGACGGATTACCGCATGGTCTCGCCGTTTGAAATGAATATCCGTTATACGGCAGATAAAGCTAAGGATCAGATTGATTTCATGTCCAGATACGTCAACATCTGGTGCCCCAAGTTCTTCTGCTTTACCCCCAGAGTGTTGAAGGATACCCCCGGAGCGCAATTTACGCATGCCGAGAGAGATGACAGACGCTTTGGCGAGTTTGAGGAGCGCATCAAGGGCTACATGGAGGAAAAGGGCGGGGAGCTTTGGGCGTACGTTTCCTGCGTGCCCGCCTATACAGCCCCCTATCAGAACATTCTGCTGTACAGCGACGGCACCGAGGCACGCACCATGTTCTGGACCTGTTATGAGCTTGACGTGACCGGATTCCTTTACTGGCACGTTGCCAATTACGAGGGCGTGGGCGGTAATACCTTTACCATGCGCTGCCCGTTCCCCAAGGAAGGACCCGGCGACGGCATTTTGATCTATCCCGGTGCGGTGTACGGTCAGCTTGATCCTATTCCTTCGCTGCGTCTGATCTGCATGCGCGAGGGTATTGAGGATTATCAGCTGCTTACCATGCTGGAAGAGGCAAAGGGCGAGGACTACGCCAAGGAGCTGACGCACCATATCGTGACCAGCACCATTACCTTTACCGAGGACGACGACGTTGTTTATAACGTACACTCCTATCTCTTGCGCGCGCTGGCAGGGGAGCAATAAATCGCAACAAAAGAAAATTCATTATTCAGATAGAGAAAGAGAGAGCATTTCGGAGCTTGTCCGATTTGCTCTCTCTTATTTTTTGCAGTCCTTTTATCGGTGAACGGTGGGATCGTCGGTGCGCTCCAACAGATAAT
>JAFNZX010000146.1 GCA_017382615.1 Clostridia bacterium
AAATCTTGGAAAATATCAAAAATTTCTCTATTTTCACTCTTTCTCCCTCGTAGCGGCGATTTAATCAGCGTTTCCCCGGAGGGGGGCTATGATAGTAGTATCGTGCTATTCTAAACCGAAGTTCAACCGTCAACGGTAGCTTGAATGACCGAAATCCGTATACAAACCGATATTTCAGCGGTCAACTTGAAAACGAATGAGCTGACCACCGATATTGCCCCCCTCCGGGAGGGGGGACAATACGCGCTGCCCTGTGCCAAGCGCAGGGGGGAGAGCGCGAATACATACGGTTTCTTCGAGCTATATCCCTGTGATTTTTTAAAAATTCTTAACTTAATGACATTGATTCCATATGCTCCCCTTTATTTTATTGCGGGCGATTCGTGAATCGCCCCTACGGGTGAAATGCGGGCGATTCGTGAATCGCCCCTACGGGTGAAATGCGGGCGATTCGTTCAGTCGCCCCTACGGGGGATTGCGGGCGGCGGGACGTAAAGCCCCGCCCTACGGGGGATTTTGTTTTCGTCTTTCTGCACAAATTCTTGCGGATTTATTGACAACATATATATAATATGGTATAATATCCCCACAAGCGACCCCTATATACGCAATATTTGAAAGGAGAACACGATGAACCATTGCAAATACGTAAAAAAATTGCTTATTCTGTTTCTGTGCTTTGCCATGCTGGCGGCAACGATGTCGTCGGTTTCCGTTTTTTCGGAAGGCTTGCCCAGAAGCATCAGCGTACAAAACGGCACCGGTGAAAGAGGTGCGGTAGCGGTTTCCAAAACCTATTCCTATCGCGCAATCGTCAACGGCTCGTTTGACGGCTTTGGCTACTCTATGCCGACCTACAACAAAACCGACTCCGAGGCAACCATCTCCCTTTACAAATGGGAAGGCTCTTACGAGGCAACCGTGGCAAAAGAGCCCATTACCTCCCAAAGATTCGCCCCTTTGAAGGACAACGACACCAACTGGGTCAGATTTGACGCCCAGCCCGCAGGCGAATACCTGTTCCACATCAGCAACCCCAAGGGACAGGTTGGCGTATGGACCAACCAGAACCCCACCGATTCCAAGGGATTTTTGTACTTGAACGGTGTAGAGCAGAGAGGTGAACCCGAATTGCATTTCAACTTTGAAAACGACAACGTCCCCGCAGAGCCCTTTGGCACCTGCCAACCTTCGGCTGAGCCACGCATTACGAAATTCCCTTATACCTCATCCAAGAACAAGACACCCGGTAACCTGACGGTTTCCTGGGGCGTGCGCCTGAACGTCAACGCAGCCTTCAACGGTGTTGACTTTGATCTCGCAACCTATACGGCAACCGACATGGAGGCGGACATTTCCGTCTACGCATGGAAGGATACGTACGCCGACACGGTTGCTGCCGCTCCCTTGGCAACCAAACGTCTCTTATTGGTGGATAACGCTATGCAGGGAATCGTCTTTGACAAATTGCCTGCAGGTGACTACCTGTTCTTGGTCCACAACGCCAGCAAGCCTCCGGCAATGTACGTATTCTCCGAGACTACGGGATTTGAGGGCTACGTATACAAGGACGGCTTCCCCGTAACCGGTGCGATCGCATACCCCAACATGCAGATTCATTTCACAGAGGAGGCTGCAGGCAAGGACTACTTCTCCCAGTGCTCCAAGCCTAAGGATACCATTGACGGCAATCACACCGCACCGCCCGCATACGTGCTACCCGAGGACAGCCTGATCTACACCCACCCCGTCCAGCCCGACACCTGGGTATTCACCGACGGTCTGGGTCGCGTTTCTCTGACCTACGAGGACGTGGGCGCACCCAGAGCGGATAAGACCCTTGCCATATTCTATTGGACCTGGCACACCGGCGGTTTCCTTGTAGACGAGCCCGTCAACGTACAAAAGTACAGTGAAATGTATCCCGATGCTATGAGAGATTTCAACAACGAGATCTGGAAGGGCACCTCCTCCTACTGGTGGAACGAATCCATCTACGGCTTCTACAGCGGTGAGGACCCCTGGGTATTGCGCAAGCAGGCAGAGCTGCTTACCAACGCAGGCGTTGACGTCATTTTTACCGACAACACCAACGGCGACCATACCTGGCACGCAGCCTATAACGCGCTGCTTAAGGAATGGGACGACGCTATGACCGATGGCTTGAACACCCCCAAGCTCTCCTTCATGCTTCCCTTCTGGGATAAGTCCTATACCAATATGCAGGTCAGCGCAATCTATCAGGATATCTTCCGTACGAACAAGTACCCCAATCTGTGGTTCTACTACGAGGGCAAGCCCATGCTCATGGCAATGAAGGATTCCTTTAACCCAATCAGCTCTCCCCTTGAAAAGGAGATCTCCAAGTTCTTTACCTTCCGTGCAGGCGAGCCCAGCTACGTTGCAAGCAATCCCGATATCAAGTCCTGGGGCTGGCTTTCCATGTTCCCGCAGGCAAAGCACTTTGCATCCGCCAAGGACAAAGCAAACGACACAGTAGAGCAGATCACCGTCGGTATTGCCATGAACCATAACTACCAGCTGCACGAGCTGGCTGCCATGAGCGGTGACTTCATCGCGGGCAGATCCTACTCCTCCGAATACCCCGACAGATACGCCAAGGAGGGTGCTGAGGCTTCCAAGTGGGGCTACAACTTTGCAGAGCAGTGGAATTACGCGCTCAAGGTCGATCCCAAGGTCGTATTCGTCACCGGCTGGAACGAATTCCGCGTAGGCAGATACGAGACCTGGCCCGAGAACAGCCCCGCAGCAGTTCCCAACGCGTTCCCCGATCAGTACAACGACGAATTCTCCCGTGACATTGAGCCCACCAAGGGCGCACTCAAGGATCACTATTACTATCAGCTGGTCAACTTTGCCCGCCGGTACAAGGGCGTCAACCCCATCCCCACTCCCAGCGGCAAGGTCACCATTGATATCGCCGCAGGCCAGGATCAATGGAAGGCTGTTGAGCCCTACTTCGGCGCATACATCGGCAACACCGAGCACAGAGATCACGCAGGCTACGGTGATCTGGTCTACACCGAGACCTCCGGCAGAAACGACATCATCGGTGCACAGGTGGCACGCGACGACGAGTTCGTGTACTTCAACGTAGAGTGCGCAGACAACATCACCCCCTACACCGACAAGCTGTGGATGACGCTGTATCTTGACACCGATCAGCAGAATCAGGGCTGGGAAACCTTTGAGTACGTCATTAACAAATCTGCGGCTTCCGCTGACACCGTAGTTCTTGAAAAGTTCTCCGGCAACGGCTACGAATCCACCAAGGTTGCGGATTGCACCTACACCGTGGATGGCAGATACATGACCATCAAGGTCGCCAAGAGCGATCTCGGTCTTTCGGGCGACAACTACACCATCAACTTCTCCTGGACCGACAACGTCCATGACGAAGGCGACTATGAGAAGTTCTCCGGTGACATTATGGACTTCTACATTTCCGGTGACGTAGCACCCGGTGCAAGATTCAAGTACAGCTACGTAAGCGGTACGGCAGCAGAGGAGGAATCCTCCTCCGATGAGCAGACCGTGGCTCCCGAGGGTGGCGAGACCACCGCAGAGGGTCTTTCTGAGCAGGTAACCGAGCCCGCAGAGAAAAAGGGCTGCAAGGCATTCGCAGCAGGCGCAGCAGTATTTGCTACCGCAGCAGCTGCAGCAGTTGTGCTCAAAAAGAAAAAGGATTGATCAAGCATCCGATGGGGCTGCGCCAAAATGGTGCAGCCCCATATCCGTATGAAAAAATATTGACAGACCCTGCTCGTTATGTTATAATGATTTCAGAGCAAATTCAGTCCGCGCCGTACGTCCGGCTAAAAAGCCCCGCGTTGCTTTGCAGGCTGAGTAATCTGCTCGCAAACCACATATACTAAACAAAAAAACGAAAGGAAATAGAACTATGGCACTTTTACACGTAACCAAGGATAATTTTGATGAACTGCTCAACGCTGACAAGCCCGTACTGCTGGATTTTTACGCAGAATGGTGCGGCCCCTGCCGCATGATCGCCCCCATCATTGAGGAGATTGCAAACGAGAGAGACGACATCATCGTCGGCAAGATCAACGTTGACGAAGAGGGCGAGCTGGCGCAGGCTTACGGCGTCATGTCCATTCCCACGCTCATCGTGCTCAAGGACGGCAAGGTGGCAAATCAGGCAACCGGTGCACGCCCCAAGGCTGGTATTCTGGCACTGCTGTAATTTATGGAACACATCTACGACATCCTCATCCTCGGCGGCGGCCCTGCGGGCTACTCTGCCGCGCTTTACACCGCGCGCGCAGGGCTTGACACGCTGGTCATTGAAAAGATTTGCCCCGGCGGACAGATGGCAACCACCGACATCATTGATAATTACCCCGGCTTTGACGCAGGCATTGACGGCATGGAGCTGGGCATGAAAATGGCAGCGGGTGCTGAGCGTTTCGGCGCAAAAAGCGCGTACGGTGAGGTCACCGAGGTCGTGCTTGACAAAGAGATCAAGCGCGTAGTCACAACCGACGGCACCTACCTTGGCAAGACCGTCATCATTGCCACGGGTGCTTCCCCGCGTCCCTTGGGGCTTGAGAGCGAGCAGAATCTGATCGGCAGAGGCGTACATTACTGTGCACATTGCGACGGCAGATTTTACAAGGGCAA
>JAFNZX010000147.1 GCA_017382615.1 Clostridia bacterium
AACGAATGTCGTCCGCGAACAGCGCGTCGCTCATCTCCACGTTGACGTCAAAGGTGTCGGTGTTGTTGACGCGGTCCACTACGATCTGATAGTTGGGTGTAATGTCGCCGCCGCTGACCTTAAGCAGCACCTCTTCGATCTGAGAGGGGAAGACGTTGACACCGCGAATGATCAGCATGTCGTCGCTTCTGCCGCTGGGCTTGCGCATACGTACGTGGGTTCTGCCGCACTTGCAGGGCTCGTAATTGAGCGAGCAGATATCGCGGGTGCGGTAGCGGATCACGGGGAAGCCCTGCTTGGTAATGGTGGTGAATACCAGCTCACCGGTTGCACCCGCAGGGAGCACCTCGCAGGTGTCGGGGTCAATGATTTCGGGAATAAAGTTGTCCTCCCAAACGTGCATACCGCACTGGTATTCGCACTCGCAAGCCACACCGGGGCCGAGAATTTCGGAAAGACCGTAGATGTCGTAAGCACGCAAGCCCAGCTTATCCTCGATCTGCTTGCGCATATCCTCGCTCCAGGGCTCTGCACCGAAGATGCCGACCTTGAGACCCAGCTGATCCTTCAAGCCCAGCTTTTCAATCTCCTCGCCAAGGTACATTGCGTAAGAAGGCGTGCAGCAAAGAGCGGTTGCACCAAAGTCAACCATATTCTGAATTTGCAGGGAGGTGTTGCCCGAGGACATGGGGATGACGGTAGCGCCCAGAGCCTCAGTGCCGCCGTGTGCGCCAAGACCGCCCGTGAACAGACCGTAGCCGTAGGATACCTGCACGATATCCTCGCGTGTCAAGCCAACAGCCTCAAGCATTCTTGCAACGCAATCCGACCACATTTCAAGGTCATCCTTGGTATAGCCGACGACGATGCGCTTTCCCGTTGTGCCGGAGGACGCGTGCAGACGCACGATTTCGGACATGGGAGTTGCAAACAGCCCAAAGGGGTAATAGTCACGCAGATCGCTCTTATAAGCGAAGGGCAGCTTGGAAAGATCCTCGATGCCGTGAATGTCGTCGGGGGTCAATCCTTTTTCGTTCATGCGGTTGCGGAAGCATTCGACGTTATCGTAGCAATGCTTGACTTGTGCAACCAATCTCTCGCTCTGCAGCTTTTCCAGCTGTTCGCGAGGCATACATTCGATGGAAGGATTTCTGATAGCCATAGGGAGCCTCTTTCTTTGATTTTCGGTTTAGGATTTTTTGCGTTTGAGATTTAATATAATACCAAGGGCGACCGACAGCGCAGCAGCCATGGCGACCTGATATTCAGCGGGAAGCATAAAGGTAACGGTGTGTGCGGGAATCCAGAACAGCGGAACGGTTTTGCACAGGGTAAAGGATGCGAACTTTTCCCAGTCCACCTTGTGGATGACGTTGGCAAGTGTGATCTTGCCTTTACCCGAAGCGCGGATGTCAAGATAGGTGTCCGAGCACTTGTGCAGTGCCATAAAGGTAGGGCCGAAGGAAAGGTTCATGGTCGCGCTGATCATGAATGCTTTGATAAAGGTGTTGAAAAACTCGTTTTCGGGGCAGGGGAGAAAGCCGCTCTGCATGAGTGCGCCAACGCCTGCGCCAAAGATTTTCATCATGTAGGTGATCCAGACGCCGATGATGCCCCAGATCAAAAATCTTGCCCAAACGTAAGAGGGCAGCACCCATTCTTTTTTAGCCAGACGTACGGCAAGCAGCTCGCCTGCTGTGGCAAGTGCTGCGAATTTGGCAAAGCCCATGAGGTAAGGGTGGGTATTGGAAAGCACTTTGAACACCTCACGTGAGGCGGGAATCATCAGTATTGCCGCAAAGCCACACAGCGCGAGCACGACGTAAAGGATGATGCATGCGCCAAGGAGCGTATTTGTGGAATGTTTTTTCATAAAGTTACGCCTCGCTTGCGTAGTTGTAGCCTGCGTCAAATGCGCGCAGGTTGGCGTCAAGGAACTTGGCAGGCACGCACTCGCGCACGGCGGCAATCCACGTTTCGTAAGGAATGTTGGTGTTCTTAGCCATCACGCCCATGAGCACGACGTTGACAGCCTTGACGTTGCCTGCCTCTTTGGCAAGCGCCAGAGCATCCAGTGCACACAGATCAATCTTGGCGTCGAGCGTATCCATAATGTTCTCGGGGTACTTGGCAGCACCCGTGATAACGGGCATGGGGTTGATCATCTGCGTGTTTGCGATCATCTTGCCGCCTATCTTGAGGTAGGGCAGTGCACGCAGAGCCTCCAGCTGCTCAAAGGCGAGAATGATGTCTGCCTCGCCCTTATCGATGATGGGGGAGTAGACCTTTTCGCCGTATTTGACGTAAGTGACCACGCTGCCTCCGCGCTGGGACATACCGTGCACCTCGGATACCTTGACGTCGTAGCCAAGCGAGAGAATGGCGTTGCCTAAAATGCGGCTTGCAAGAAGCGTGCCCTGACCGCCAACGCCGACGATCATAATATTTACGGTATTCATGGTCAGTCCTCCTTCTTCTCAATTGCGCCGAACGGGCAAACGCCCAGGCAAAGTCCGCAGCCGTTGCACTGCGTGGGGTCGATTTTAACAGAGCCGTCCGCGCAAACCGAGATCGCAGGGCAGCCCAGCTTCATGCACATCTTGCACTTCTTGCACTTGTCGTTGATCTCGCAAGTACCTGCGTACTTGACGTGCTTGAGCAGTGCGCAGGGACGCTGCGCGATGATGACGGAGGGCTCGTCTGCGGCGACCTCCTCACGTACGACCGATTCAAAGGTCTTAAGATCAAAGGGATCTGCCACGCGCACGCGCTGTACGCCGACAGCCTTGCAAAGTGCGATCAGGTCTACGGCGCGGGTGTCCTCGCCGCGGATGGTCTTACCCATAGCGGGGTTCTGCTGGTG
>JAFNZX010000020.1 GCA_017382615.1 Clostridia bacterium
CATGGCAGAGATGTATCTGCGCGGCGACTACGAGCCAATGACCATGCAGGGCTACGTACGCGTCGTTGCAAACGCGCTGACGCTGCTGCCGCCCGATACCGTGATCGCACGTCTGACGGGGGACGGTGCGCCCGATACGCTCTTAGCACCCGATTGGAGCAGAAAAAAGACCGCCGTGGTCAACGACGTGGATAAATATCTGTTCGGGCACGATTTGTATCAAGGAAAATACTATAAAATGGAGGACGATCATGTTTTTAAAGGCTAAATGGATCTGGAAGGCAGGAGAGATCCTGTCGGATGAATTTGCGGATTTTGTTGCGGAGTTTGAAGCAACCGGTCAGGCACCCTACACGCTGACGATTGCGGCGGATTCCAACTATACCGTTTATCTCAACGGGCAGCTTGCCGCTTTTGGACAGTATGCCGATTACCCGACCTACAAGGTTTGCGACCGCATTGACGTGACCAAATTCGTCAAGGCGGGTAAAAACCGCATGGTGATCGTGGTCTGGTACTACGGTGACAACACGCAGACTTACATTCACGGCGATCCCGGTGTGATATTTGAGCTTTGCGAGCAGGATGCACCCATCTGCTTCTCGGACGAGAGCACGCCCTCGCGCCTCTCCCGTGATTACATTTCCCACGTCAGACAGCTGATCTCCGGACAGCTTGGCTATACCTATCACTACGACGCGACCTCTTACGACGGTTTTATCGAAGAGAACGTCGTGGACGGCTTTGCGCCCAGCGTTCTTATGCCCATGATCTCGACCGATTTTACACAACGCCCCATCAAAATGCTGGAACTTGCACCAAGAACCTCTGCACAGATGTGCCTGCAGGGCTTGTTTGATTACGTGGATCAGCATAGCCGTCCCGACCTGATGATGCAGCACGCTGCGCTGCGACACCGCTATCCCGAGCAGATCTCGGATATGCGCGGCTTTTTCGGCTTTGATCACCCCGTGCATTTCAAAACCGAGGATAAGGCGCAGGGCATCTTTTTCGTGGTGGATCTGGGGCAGGAATGGGCAGGATTTTTGGATTTTGATATTGAAGTCCCACACGACTGTCAGATTGAGATCGGTTATGGCGAGCACTTGGCAGACGGCAGATGTCGCACCTCGGTGCGCGGATTTTCTTGTGATTACCGTGCAAAAAAGGGAAGAAACCAATACCTGCATACCTTTAGACGCTTTGGCTGCCGCTACGTGCAGTTTTTCGTCAATGCAACCGAGTTTACCGTGCATTATGCGGGCTTGCGTCCCACGCTGTATCCTGTGACCGCAAAGAAATTTGAGAAGGGAAATCTCTTGCAGCAAACCATTTATGACGTTTGCACCAACACACTGCTGCAATGTATGCACGAGCACTACGAGGATTGCCCGTGGCGCGAGCAGGCACTTTACTGCATGGATTCGCGTAATCAGATGCTGTGCGGCTATTATGCGTTTGGCGAGACCGAGTTCCCGCGCGCCAACCTTAAGCTCATCTCCAAGGGGCTGCGCCCCGACGGTATTCTTTCTATTTGTTATCCTTCCGGATTGGATTTTCCCATCCCGTCATTTTCCACGGTATATTTTATACAAATGGAAGAATATATCAGGCACTCGGGCAATACCACTCTTGCAAAGGAATGCTATCCCGTGCTGGAAACCATCATCAACACGTTTATTGCCAAGCTGCAGGATAACGGGCTGATCGAGAACTTCTACGGGGAAGGCGGCTACTGGAACTTCTATGAGTGGTCGCCCGGCATGAACGGTCACTTTTTCGAAAAGGTGCGCTGCTTTGAAGCCCCCATTAATGCCTTCTTCTCGCTGGCACTGCAGCATATGGCAAAAATTTGTCGGGCAATCGGTAAGGATGCCGAGGCAGAGGAGTATCTTGAAATTTCCGAGGGCGTCAACCGTGCACTTGCACGTGAATTCTACAACCCGGATACCAAGCTGTTTGAATCCTTTGATAACCGTTGCCGTGGGGAATACAGCGTGCTGACAAACTCGCTTTGCTTGCTGTGCGGTGCGGCAGAGGGACTGGATCTGACCAATATCCTCAGAATACTGTCAACCAACGGCAAGGACAACTGCGGATATACGGTATATCCCAACACGCTGAGCATGAATTCCTTCCGCTTTGACGCACTTTTGGCGATCGACAGGGAAGCGTATGCACCCGTCATCCTGGACGAGATCGACCGTGATTATCTGCATATGCTGCGAGGCGGTGCTACTACCTTCTGGGAGACTATTATCGGTCTTTCCGACTTCGGTCATGCGGCAAGCCTTTGCCA
>JAFNZX010000148.1 GCA_017382615.1 Clostridia bacterium
CAAACAGATCTGCCTGCTCGGTCAGAGTCAGCGTGCCGTAGGCGGCTTTTTCGCTGTTCTTGACCGCGATATCGGGCGCGGGTTTTCCTGTTCTGCGCGCGATAAGCTCCTTAACCGCCTCGTACAGCGGCGTGGTATCGCCCGCCTCGGTCAAAAGGGCGCGATAATCATAGCTGGTGATGGTGGGCTGATACTGACCCGGATGGTTTGCTCCGTTCCAGAAGGAGAAATTGGTGCCGCCGTGGAACATATAGAGATTAAAGGACGCGCCGAAATCAAAGAACTTTTCAATCTCCTTGATAATATCGTCAATCGGGCGCAGCTGTGTGCCCGCCTCGTACCAATGGTCAAACCAGCCGTCCCAGAATTCGCCGCACATCAAGGGGCGATCCTTTTGGAACTCGTTTAAGGTCAATATCTGATCGGTATAGCTGCCGAAATTGGCAACCGCCAGCACGTCGGGCAAGGTACCTCCGCTCAGCATCCACTTTGCCGTGCCGTCTGAGGTAAACAAGAGACAATCGATACCGTTTTCGCGGTAGATATCCACGATCTTCTGCAGATATACCTTGTCATCACCGTAGCTGCCGTATTCGTTCTCTACCTGCACCATAATGACGTTACCGCCGTTGGTGCAAAGGTGGGGACGGATGCGCGAGAGCAGCTCGCGATAGTAGGGTTTGACTTTCTCCAGGTACAGCGGATCATCGCAGCGCAGCGCAATGTCGGGATAGGACAGAAGCCACGAGGGCAGTCCGCCGAAGTCCCATTCGGCGCAGATGTAAGGACCGGGACGCAGAATGACCAAAAGCCCCAGCTTTTTTGCAGTTTCGATAAACTTTTCAATGTCCAAAAGACCTGAAAAATCAAACTCCCCTTCCCTGCGCTCATGCAGATTCCAACAGGTATAGGTCTCTACGGTGTTTAAGCCGCACGCCTTGAGCTTGGTCAGTCTGTCCTCCCAGCATTCGGGCAAGGTGCGAAAATAATGCACTGCGCCCGACATAATTGTGATCGGTTGACCGTCCAAAACAAAGTGATCGCCCTGATAAGCAAACGCATGCTTCATAATCAATTTTTAATCCTTGCTTGTAGCAATGTAAGGCGCAATGGCAGCCGCAGTAGAAACAACGGGCATAGACTGTACCCAGATCTTACCGGGGCCGGTAACGCGGGTGTTGAATAAGCCTTCGCCGCCAAACAGAACGTTCTTTGCGCCCTTAACCATTTCTACCTCAAGAGCACAGGTCTCGGTCATAGCAGCAAGGTAGCCGGTTCCAAGAAGGATACTTTCTCCTGCCTTGAGCTCATACTCAATGCAGCTACCGTCGATCTCAATGAATACGATACCGTCACCCGAAATCTTCTGCATGATAAAGCCCTCACCGCCAAACAAGCTTGCGCTGACCTTTTTGCGGAAATGATTGGAAAGATCCAACCCCTTTTCCATTGCGAGGAAGCCCTTCTTCTGCACGATAATGCTGTTTCCGGGAGTGACGTGGTACGCCAGAATAGAACCCGGGAAGGAGGATGCGAACGCAACCATACCTGCACCACCCTCGGGAGTGAACTCGTTAAGGAAAATCGATTCGCCCGAGATCATACGTCCCAGAGCCTTGCCCAAGCCGCCTGCATTGGTGGACATTTTCATGTTGGGGCTCATCCAGCTCATAGCACCGTTTTCGGAGCAAAGCGTTTCACCCTGCTCGGGGTAGCAAATGACTACGGGAAGGTTCTCACCTTTAATTTCATACTTGATCATAATGTTTCTCCTTTCAAAATGAGAAAATTTGTTTTTATATTACATTTATGTAATTTCACAGGTTAAATACGTAACGGTCAAGGCGGTCAAACGCCTCCATGACCAAAGATTTTGGCAGTGCAAGGTTGATGCGGATCTGATCGATACCGCCGTGTGCGCGTCCGTCCTGCCATGCAACGCCCACGTCACAGCCCATCTTAACCAGCTCGTCAAGCGTTTTGCCGTGCGCTGCCAGCCATTCCGAGCAATCGATAAACAGCATGTACGTGCCCTGCGGCTTGGATACCTTAACACCCGCAAAGTGCTGCTCAATATAGTTGCACGCATAGTCCACGTTTTCGGAAAGCACGCCGCAAAGCTGATCCACCCACTCGCGCCCCTGGGCAGTATACGCACCGATCAGCGCGTACATGGAAAGCACGTTCATGGAGTTATAATGAGAGAGTGAGGATTCCTTTTCCATGCGGTCACGCAGGCGGTCATTATAAATGATATGATATGCGCCGATCAATCCTGCGAGATTGAAGGTCTTGGAGGGCGCGTACATAGCAATTGTGCGCATTTTTGCATCCTCGCTGACAGACTGCGTGGGAATATGCTTGTGTCCGTCCAGCAGAATGTCCGACCAGATCTCATCGGAAACCACGTACACGTC
>JAFNZX010000149.1 GCA_017382615.1 Clostridia bacterium
ATGTGGTATTGGCATCTGTATTTGCTGTGGGCTGTGCTTTTGATCTCGTTGTTCTCTTTTTTCATTATTAAACCTCCTTTTATTTTGTAATGCGGTGCCAAACCACTTACATTATACTTGGGGGTTTAATTCTTCGCAATGGGCTTTCATGTAGCTCGCCCTTTTTATTGTTCGCTCCGCTCGTTTTACCGCTCCCCCGGTAGAACCGGGGGTTTATTTCGACTACCAATGCAAAAGGGGCTGAGTGATTTCACTCAGCCCCTTTGTACGTATATCAATTTCTCTTTTTTCTTATCGCAATTGCAGCCCCAAAAGCAAGCAGCAATCCCATCGCCGCACCGCCAATAACGCCGTTGCAGCTATTACCACCGTTACCGCCATCGCCGCCGTTACCGCTGCTCGGCTCGGTCTGCGTATCACTGCCGATCTCCTCGGTGCTCTGCGCAGGTGCTTGGGTGGTGTTCTCATCGGTCTCGGTTTGTGCTTCAGTCTCGGTCTGCTGCGGGTACGCTGCCTGCAGCACAAGATCCGACGTGGGCGTGATGGTCTGCCCTGCTTGGTAGATCTCGCTGCCCTCTCCTGCGCTCCAGCCCAAGAAGCCCTCGTCAAGCGACAGCTCGGGAATCGTCCATGATTCTCCCTGCGCCACGGTTACCGTCACGCTCTGCTCACCTGCCTCTAACTTGATCGTATACGCCGCATCTGCAGTAATGGGCGTAAAGCGTCTGAGCGACACCCAACCAATGCTGCCATCCTCCAAAGTCACGCGCCCATACTTTCCCTGCACCGCTGTAATGCGATATACCGCACTTGACACAAGGCTTGCCGCCTTGCCGGAGGTGCTGTCCGGCCCATGATATACCGAGCCCTTACCCGAGCCTGCAATGTAGTAGCCGGGCTGATAGTGATCCTCTGCGCGATAGTCCACCTCGGGCACGTCTGCAGTCTTGTATGCAATGCTGCCGTACCCCACGATATAAGGATCGGTCAGTGCGTACTCGTGCAAGCCCACCTTGTTGTCGGCATTGCCCTCAATCGTGTACACTACACCATTCTCGCAGCCAAGCACGATGCCGATATGATCGGACGAGCGCTTGTGCGTAGCACTCAGGCTTTTGTAAAAGATCAGATCTCCCTTTCTCGGTATGTAATCGTCGGTGCGGGCATGATACTCCGCGCCATATTTTGCCCCTTGCTCCACAAACCAGGTACGCCAGGAATGGCAGGAAACGTACATGCCGCCCGTCAGCTCCTTATCCACGCGCGCCTGGCGCAAGCACCAATTGACAAATGCCGCGCACCATGCGTATCCGTAACTGACGCCATTCCCCTCACCGTTATCCAGCTTGCCAAACAGCACGTTATACTCGGTAAAGTTCTTAGCACCGCTGCCGTTTTGTCCGTCCAAATCCGCGTTGCTGTTACCCTCGTGATAGCCAAGCTGCGAGAGCGCCACGGCAATGACGTCGGTTGCACCGTCCCCGGATAGCTCAATGGAGAGCAGATTGTCGTAATACAAGGTGCCCTGATATACATCAGATACCGTGTACGAGGGTTGCACCGCTCCTACCGCCATCGTAAACGTCGTTGCCGCTATTGCAAGGGCTGCAAGTCCTGTCAGAATTTTGTTTGTTTTCATTGAAATCCATCCTTTTATGTAAAATCATAGGGAATTTTGTTTCCACATCTATTATAGCATAGGTAAGTCTTGTTGTAAAGACCTAATCGTGGACAATCTCTGTGGTAATATATGTGAGAGATGGAGGAAAAATACACAGCAAAAACAAAGCAGACAGGCACTTTCTCAAAAAACCTATCTGCTATTGATTCAACTTGGGATTTTTGGTACGGCACATAATATAATCCATACTCACTCCGTAATAATCTGCCAAAACCATCAGCGTTTCGGTTGGCGGAATGCGCAATCCCCTTTCATATTTGGAAAGTAACGCTTGCTCTATCCCCGTGTCCATTTGCACCATGAGCTGTGTTTTGTTTTTTTGCATTCTCAATATTTTCAAATTGGTTTGCAAGGCTCTCCCTCCCTTCATATGACATTTTATCATATTCTGCAGATCGAAATATGACCGATTGTCATATTGAACAAAAAAAGAAAGAGTACTTTGGATAGTCTGCCAATTGACAGCATATGACGTTATGTCATATAATATTTACATATTCTATATTATCAGGGAGGAATATTATGAGTAATCAAACGTCAAAGGTCATTGCTACAAGCAAAGGGAAATTCAAAAATGCTATTCCGGCAATCGTTGCTTGGATCATTTTGATCATCATAACCGTAATCGCTCATATTGCATTAAACAAGTGTTTAGGAGAATTTGCCAATGATAGCGATCTTTTTGCCTTTGCACAGATCTTTGTGGGATTCTGTAAATTCTTGATATCGCTCATAATGTTAATCTTTGCCATTGCATTCACACTTATGATCATTGCACACATCGTCGATAACGCCACCTTGACAGAAACCGGCATTTACGGTCGCAATAATGATTTCCGCAAATTTGACCTGACCTTTGACCAAATTCTTTCCATCCAGCAAGTCAAAAAGTCAGTGATCATCTTTTACACCAATGAAAAAGGCAGCAAAAAGAGAATGGCCATATATCTTGAAGGGGCTAAAGAATTCGCCGAGGCTTGCAACGCGCAACTTGCGGCATATAAAAAATAAACAGGTCACTTTGATAAAAGCAACCTGAGCATAAAAAATCGCAATACATAAAAAGGGTTGTTTCTTGGAAACAGCCCTTTTTTCAATAACGTTATTTAGTTGCCGCTGCCCGATCGGGCTGATAAATTAGCGGTAAAACCACACAAAACAAAAGCAGAAGTCACGGCTTCTGCTTTTTGTTATAAAGACGTGAAAGAGCGTCCGTATGGGAACCCCCACCACCGCCCGCGTGCAAGCACGCTCCGCGGTCAAACCTGCTTGCAGGTATCCTCCCCAGCGGGGAGGCTCTTGTACGCGTCCGTTTTTGCTTTTTTATCCGCTGGAATCATAGCATTTTTTACCGTCCTGCTCATTTTTACAGTAAGGTTGCCCGAAGCAAAGCCTCCCCGCTGGGGAGGATACCTGCAAGCAGGTTTGACCGCGGAGTGAGCCTGCGAACGGGCGGTGGTGGGGGTTCCCATTTCACCGCTCCTTCACCCAAACGGATAACAGATACCTTTCCCCGCTAATTTTGCAGCCCTATCGGGCTGCGCTTTCTTATACGGTCTCTTTTTTTGTTTTACTGTTCTTTTTTTGCTTGAGCTCCTCCAGCTCCGCCTGCATCTCTGCAAGTCTTTGCTCAAGGCGCGTGATTTCATCCTTGACAGGGTCGGGAATATGCACCTGGTCAAGATCAGCTGCGGGAGCAGCAACGCGCTCACCGTCACGCTTGACCACACGCGCGGGAATGCCCACCGCAGTGCTGTTCTCGGGAATTTCCTTGAGCACTACTGCGTTTGCAGCAACCTTACTGCCGTCCGACACGGTAAAGGGTCCTAACACCTTTGCACCCGCACCGACAAGCACGCCGTCGCCCAGCGTAGGGTGTCGCTTTCCGATATCCTTACCCGTACCGCCCAGCGTCACGCCCTGATACAAGGTGCAGTTATCTCCGATCTCCGCCGTCTCACCGATCACAACGCCCGCGCCGTGGTCGATGACGAGCCCCTTGCCGATGGTCGCGCCCGGGTGGATCTCCACACCCGTGAAAAATCTTGCCAGCTGGCTGACCAATCTTGCCGAAAAATAGTGCTTTGAAAGATACAAGCGATGCGAAACGCGATACGCCAACAGCGCGTGCACACCCGAATACAAAAGCAATACCTCAATATCGCTTTTCGCTGCAGGGTCACGCGATCTGACCGCATCAATATCCGTGCGGATCTCCTCCAAAGCGGCATGTACCTCTGCAGATACCTTATCCGTCAGCGGCTTTGCCCCTTCCTTGACCATTTCCACACCAAAAATCGCGCAGCCGCCAATCAACGCCAATACGTCTTCAATCTTTTCCTGCATACGTATGCGCCTCCCTTTTTTCTGAATTGATTCCGATAGCCAAAGAGGGCAAGCGCATACGGCTTTGCGCCCCCTTCGGCTATACTATTTTATTCCTCCACGACCTTTAAATATGCCGCAGACGCATAGTACACCTTGCCGTCGATGAGCAGGCGGTGCCAGTTCTCACCAAGACCGATGCAAGTTACGCGCTTGCCCGCATACGTGCGGATATTCTGCACCTTGGTAGCATCCCCGCCCTTTGTGCTCGGCTCGGTGCGTATCCATGCAGTGCCCGTAAATTCCACGGTCGTCTCCACGTCGGTAAAGCTCTGTCCCAACTCAGCCTCTCTTTGGAAGTTGATGTCGTATTTGGAGTCGGGGTAGGTCTCCTGCTCGGGCTCGGTCGTTTCCTGCTCTTTGGAGGTATCCTCCGTGCTCGGCGCTTTCTGTGCAAGATACGCCGCAATCCCCTGCGCCAAGCCATCCGCTGCCTTGGCTGCAAATCCCTCTGCCGCCATTGCCGCGTCGTCCTCTGCGTTGGTCATAAAGCCCATTTCAATGATGGTCGTCGGCACACTTGCCCAGTTGGTGCCCGTCATGGTATCGGTCTGCCATACGTTACGCTTTGCCATGCCGGTGCTCAAGCAAAATGCGTCCAGCACTGCGTCGGACAGTGCGCGGCAATCCTCGTAAATATTGGCATTATACGGATTTTGCGGTGTCTGGCAAACTGCCATTGCACCCTTGGCGCTCGCATTCGCATCTCCGTTTGCATGGATACGGATATTCACGTCCGCTCCCGCTCTATTGGCAAGCTGCGCGCGCTCGGCGTTACTGATCTCAACCTCATGGGTCTCGCGCACCATGACCACGGTATATCCCTTTGCCACAAGCACGTCACGCAAAGCAAGCGCAACGCGCAAATTGAGCTCATACTCAGCAAGCCCCGTAAAGCTGCCCTGCGTGCCGCCCGTGACCTTTGCCTTCATCTGCTCCGATCCCGGTCCGTTGGGCTCGGTCTCGCTCATGGCGTGCAGCTGATGCCCCGCGTCAATGACGATCACGTACTGTGCCATCTCTCCACTGCCGCGATATGCAATGCCGGTACCTGGATGCTTCTCTCCCGTATACTCCACGTAAGGCATCCCGCCGATATCAGCAGGCGCAGCGGTCTGCTGCTCGTCCGGCTCTTGCGTTTGAGACTCGGCAGGCTCTTGCGTGCCGGTCTCGCTACCAATCTCGCTGTCAATCTCGCTGCCAGTATCACTGTCAATCTCGCTGCCGCTCTCCTGCTCGGGCTGCTTGGGCAGCGTCTTTGCGCGTTGTACGCTGACGATGGTTGCAATCAATACGCAGATCGCACAAATCACCGCAACCACAATGATAATTTTTTGCTTCATATTCTCACCTGAAAAATCAAATTCTTCTGACGGGATACGGCAAAGCCGTTCCCTTTTGATACGCCGAGATAACGCGATCCACCTCGGCAGCACTCTCCACGGTAAACATGTAATGCTGTGCCACAATACCGCCGGCTGTAAGCGCGCTCTGCTTATCCGACATGCCCGTAGGCAGGCTGTTAAGCACCAGATTGCGATGCCCGTATTCGCGTACCACGGGGAATTTCACGCCCTTTCGGTCAATGAGCTGTGCCTTTCCCGCGGTGCATGCCGCGCATCCTGCCGCTTGCTTGTTGACGCAACGCTCCAGCGTCATCAGCGGCACTCTGCCGTATACAATAGCAGCCGTATTGCCGCCAAGATCACGCAGCTGTGCCACGCTCATTTCCGCAGAAGCGATCACGTCGGCAAAGCCGTACCGTTCCAGCTCGCAAACCGTTGCGTTATTGGCTGCGTTAAGGCGATAATCCCCGTGCAGCACGAAATCAAAGCCTTTCAGCATCTCTAAATGACCGATATTGCCTACCATCAGATGCCGTATGCCCTTCGCCGCCACAACGCCGAGCATTTCGCGGATCTTATCCGTATCCTCGGGAAAAATGACGGGAGGCAGCAAAACACCGTTGCAAAGCGGTACGTCCCGATTGGCAATCAGCTCAAGCGGCAAATAACGAATATCAAAATATGCGGCTGCCGACTCGGTCAGCTGGTGCGCATACAAAAATCTTGCGGTTCTGATGCGATCGCGCACACCCTCGGGGCGCGGCTTTTCTATTTCTCTGCGCACAACGGGCGCGGGAGCAAGTGACTCCGTGATCACCCTCTCCAAGCCCTCCGCCGCCTCACGGCGCAGCGCGTTGAGTGCGGACGCGGCTACCATGACCTCGCCCTCGATTTGCACCGCAGGGGTATCTGCGACAAACGGCGTAGCTCCCAGCTTTGCAAGACTTGCCTGCACCTGCTCGGCGGTAACGGGGCGCGTGTGTGCCGCCTCGGGACAAGCCCCCTGCACGCACACGATATGCTCCCCTGCGCGCGCCGTCAGCGTCATAGGCTGATCAGCCTGCAGGCAGGCTGACATTTCAATAGGTATTTTTCTCTGTATGCCTCTGAATTTCTGTATCTCTCCCGATGCCACCTTATCCTCGGCAGATCTCACGCCCAGCATGCCCTCGCCCTTGCGGCGGCGATAATAGCCATCGGTAAATCCTCCGCGCGAGAACGCCTTGCCAAGCTCCGCCATCTGCTGCTCGTCCGCGCCCTTGCCCGCATCCAGCAGTGCACGCCAGATGCGCGTGACGGTGTGCACGTATTCAGGAGATTTCATGCGTCCCTCAATCTTGAGCGACGCCACGCCCGACTCGATAATCTCGGGCACGTATCTTGCCAAGGACAAATCCTTTAGCGAGAGCGGATAAAAGTCCTTACCCTTGCCATCCTTGAACGGCAGTCTGCAAGGCTGCGCACACTGCCCGCGGTTGCCGCTTCGCCCTCCCACAAGCGAGGAGAACAAGCACTGCCCCGATTGGCTGACGCACAGCGCACCGTGCACGAATGCCTCCACCTCAATCGGACTTTCCTTGACTGCTTGCGCGATCTGATCCGCAGGCAGTTCTCTTGCCACCACCATGCGGCTAAAGCCCGCATCAGCAAGTAACCTGCCCGCATCACCGCGATGGATGGACATCTGCGTGCTGGCGTGCAGCGGCAGCTCGGGCAATGCACGGTGCAGCAATGCTGCAAGTCCCACGTCTGCCACGATCAACGCATCCGCACCCGCGTTTGCTGCCTGCTCCGCTTGCGCCAAGGCTGCCTCCAGCTCGCGATCGTACACCATAGTGTTCAGCGTCACGTACACCTTCACTCCCCAGAAATGCGCCAACGAAACGGCGTCTGCCAAAGACCGGGGCGTACCGAAGTTATCCGCATTCATGCGTGCATGAAAAGAGCCGCCGCCGAGATATACGGCGTCGGCTCCCCCGTCGATTGCCGCCCGTAACGCATCGGGCGAGCCTGCCGGGCAAAGCAGCTCGGGCAGGGATCGACTATGTAAACGCTTACTGTTATACATCGTTAAAGGTAAGCAGATCGAACATCGAGCCTACGCGAGAGCGGCTGGTGCTCTTAGGCTTTTTCGCCTTTGCTCTGACACGCGGTACGTCGGTCTGGCTGTCTGCAATCTCCTCAATCACCTGTGCTGCCTTGGTATTGACCTCAGGCTCTGCCTCGGGCTGTGCCTCAGGCTGTGCCTCAGGCTGTGCCTCGGGCTGTTCAAAATCCACTGTCAGCTGCTCGGGTGCTTCGGGAACTTCGGGAGCCTCAATTTCCTCGGGTGCCTCAATCTGCTCCGATGCCTGAGATGCTTGGGTTACCTCAACCTCCGCAACCTCTGCGGGTGCCTCGGGTGCTGCGGGTGCTTCGATGACCTTGGGCTCTTGTGCAGCGGGTGCAGCCTCTTGTGCTGCGGGTGCAGCCTCTTGTGCTGCAGGTGCTGCCTCTTGTGCTGCGGGTGCTGCCTCTTGTGCTGCGGGTGCATCCTCGTGATGTCCCATCATGCGCTTGGTGGATGCAGCCGCGCGCTCTAAAATATTATGCATGATCTCATTCTCTGCCTGTACCTTTGCAAGCTCTGCTTCCAGCTCCGCAATTCTCTGATCCTTGTCCTCAATCGTTGCGGCATCCTGCTGTGCCAGTTCCTCCAACTCTGCATTGCGATCCTGCAGCTCCAGCTTTTCGGAGCAATATTCCAGCGCACACAAAAGTGCTGCCTGGTTTTTGGTACAACGGTAGCTCTTGAGATGGATATCTCTCATTTTGCGATCCAGAATGCCTACGATCTTTTCAACCGTCTCCCAGGGCGCTTCTGTCGTCACGTTCATTTCCACGTCCGAAATGACCAACGAATATTTCTTCTTCATACCGTTACCTCCGTAAATTCCAACTCTGTGTTCTTTTTTTGCCGCATCCCTTGCAATCGGGCGGCAAATCATGTATAATGAATAATAGAAATACTATTACTTATATTTTAATACAAAAACCGCAAATTGAAAAGACCTTTTTCGTAAATTTTTCAAAATTTCGCGATTTTTTTGCACAATTTACAAAGGAGATTGCATATGCCGACACCGCAAACGCCTCAAAACCTCCCTGACCACGTCTTTGTTCCGTTTTTATATACTGAAGAAACTAAAAAATCGGCAGAGGACCTCTGCCGTCTTTTGACCTCCTACGGCTTTGCCGTGCGCAAAACCGAGCGGCTGCGTGCCGAGGTCTTGCGCGATGCCTGCCGCGCCGGGCTGATCCTGATAGCGGGAGAGCTCGGGGGAGATCCCATGGCACAGCAGCTGGTGCTTGCAGCCACGGAAAGAAGGCTGCACGTTTTATGCGTTGGTACAGCCGAAACTACCGCAAACTACCCGCACGCCTTTATCAAGCTGCACCCGGGGTATCAGCAAAGCCCCGAGCCCATGCTGCTGCACCGTCTGTTTATCACGGGACTTTGCACCTGTCCCGACGCCTTTAGCGCAGAGCGCAGCCTGCAGGACGCCATAGGGCAGCTGATTGCGATGAGCGTTCGTGCCAACCGCGGTGTACCGGAGGACATGTACGCGCTGGCAGAGGCATACCTGCGCGCAGATCTGCTGCCCTACTCGGACAAGCAGGCAGTACACTGGCTCTCTCTTGCCGCAGAAAAGAAAAACACGGACGCCTTGGTCACGCTGGGGCTTTGCTGCCTTGAGGGCACGGGCACGCAAAAGGATCCTGCACGCAGCTTCCGTCTTTTAGAGGAAGCCGCAGCTCTGGGCGACAAGCGCGGTCAGTATTACGCTGCCCTTTGCCTTTTGGAGGGCTCAGGCGCGCCTCATGATCCCGCACGCGCCGTCGGGCTGCTGCAAGCCTCTGCCAAGCAAAAATACGTCAATGCATCGCTGCGCCTCGGGCTTTGCTTTTTGGAAGGCGTTGGCTCGGCGCGCAACGCCGCCAAGGCTTTTCACCACTTTTCCGACGCATATGCCCAGGGCAGCGAGATGGCGCAATACTATCTTGGCACGCTTTGCCGTGACGGGCTTGGCACCGCGCATGACGACACGCTTGCCGCACAGCATTTTTGCGCCGCATCCAACGCGGGCGTGCACGAGGCAGCCTACCAATACGCGCTCTGTCTGATGCAGGGGCGTGGTGTGGCGCGCGATCTTGCCAAAGCAGCGGAGCAATTACAATGTGCAGCCGAGGCGGGCATTCCCGAAGCGCAATACGCGCTGGGCACGTGCTACGAGTTCGGTGACGGCGTCTGCACCGATCTTGCAGAGGCGATCAAGTGGTACACGCTTGCTGCCCAAAACGGCAGCGCAAACGGACAAAACAACCTTGCAGGCTGCTACCTTTACGGCAGGGGCTGCCAAAAGGACACGGCTGCTGCCATAGAGCTGCTGAAAAAAGCAGCGGATGCCCAGCACGCAGGGGCTTGCTATCGCCTTGCGCTTTGCTATGAGATGGGCATTGGCGCAGAAAAGAATCTTCGCACCGCAGCTGCACGCTACGCAGAAGCCGCAAAGCTGGGCGACGTGCACGCAAAGCACCGCTTAGGCAAGCTTTACATGCAAGGCGCAGGCGTGAGCAAGGACGAAGAGAAGGGTGCTTCGCTGATCATTGCCGCAGCAATGTCCGGCTGCCTGCCTGCACAATACGACGCATATCTGATTTGCAAAAACGGCTCGGGCACACCGCGCAGCCCCGAGCAAGCCGCCAAATGGCTGCTACTTGCCGCACAAAATCGCGACACACGCGCATGCTGTGCGCTGGGAGAGGCATATTTGGAGGGTGAAGGCTTGACAATGGACGCACTGCAGGCAGTAAAATGGTTCCGTGCCGCGGTTATGTCCCAAGAAACGCAGCCCGAGGCATTGTACCGACTTGGGTGGTGCGCTTTGCACGGCGTTGGCACCAAGCAAAGCTTTGAGGACGCCCGCCGTTGGCTGGAGGATGGCGCAAAAAGCGGAAGCGCACGCGCGCAGCACCTGCTGGGGCAATGCTTGCAATACGGCATTGGCACGGAGCAAAACCTCTCCCGCGCTGCGGAGATGTACCGACGCGCAGCCGATGGGGAATACGTGCCCGCTCTTTTGGCAATGGCAAATTGCTGCGAGCACGGCATTGGCACAGAGCAGGATAAGACCTCTGCCTACCTCCTTTACCGAAAGGCTGCCAAGCTGGGTGATGCCGACGGCTTTTACCACCTGGGCAGATGCCTTTTGCGTGGAATCGGCACGGGGCGCGATGCAAGCAACGCCGTTGCTGCGCTCAGCCGCGCTGCACACGACGGCAATCTCCCCGCCCTTTTACTGCTTGCCGAATGCCACCGCATTGGCATGGGCACAGAAACCTCCCCGCTGCTTTGCCGCTCGTTTTTGGAAAAGGCAGCTGACGGCAAGGTGCGCCTGCCCAAAGCCGAATCGCAAAAGCTGGAAACCGTTGCATTTTTCCCGCATCCCGATAAGCTCGCCATTGCCGAAGCGCTCTTCCGTTTAGGGCAATTTCACGCCACGGGCGTGACCGACACGCACGACCTTTCCCTTGCCTTGGAATATTACGGACGCGCCGTCATCGAGGGCAATGCAAGTGCTATGGATGAGTTGGCACGCATTAAGGCGTACGGCAAATCGGTTGAGTCGTATTACAAGGACATGCCCTCCGGATCAACGCTCCCCGCAAGCGATGCGCGTCGCATGGAGGCAGTCAACTACATGGGAGATCTTTGGTTCTTTGGGCAGGAGCTCCCCAAAAACGAGGAAATGGCAGTCAAGTGCTTCAAAATCGCTGCAAACGGTGGAAACGTTGCCGCCTGCTATAGCCTTGGCTGGTGTGAAAAGCACGGCAAGGGCACGCCTACGGACTACGAAGGCGCAGTTAAGCACCTCAGATTCGCTGCAGATGCCGGACATGCGCACGCTTGCTTCAGCCTTGGCGAATGCTACGAAAGCGGTGAAGGCACAACGCGCAGTATGCACGAAGCTATTGCGCTTTACAAAAAAGCCGCCGCCAAGGGACACGCAGGAGCTGTCAAAAAGCTTGCGGAGTTGGAGAAGTAAATACAAAAAACACGGGGATGGGGATACAAAAATAGCGGTAAAAGCGAAATCTCCCTCGTGTCATCCTGAGCGAAGAAAGTAATTCGCAGCGAGCTGCGAAATGTTTTCGCGTCGAACTTTCAAAAATCTGCAACAAATTGCTGATTTTTGAAAGTCAAAACGCGGTACGCGTTTTGAGGATCTACGAGGGGCATATGATTCGCCCGTAGATCCCGCATCGCCACGACACGGGGGACAGTCCC
>JAFNZX010000150.1 GCA_017382615.1 Clostridia bacterium
GGCAGATCATGACCGGCTATGACCCCGCAGACCCCCATCCCGACAGCCCGCTTTACGAATCCTACCGCCTTTATACCGCAGGCAGATGCCAAAACAGCAGCTACGATCTGACCGCTGTGCAGTATGCGGTGCTGGGTGACTGTGAGCTTTACGCGCTGCAAAAGGACGCCTACCGTCTGGAGTTCTACGACGCAGGCACCGGCACGCCCGACGCCACGCGCGCTATCCCCGACCCCGAGGGTCGCATCTACTTTATGAAAAAGCTTGTCGATGATGCCACCATCGCAGACAGCCTCAACGAGCACATGAACAAATACTTATAAGCAAAATCCGTCGTGTCCAAACGGACACGACGGCTTTTTATTTAACTCAAGCCGATCAAGGCATCGGTCACAGCCTCTTTGATCGCATATGCAAACTTGGTATCCCCCACGATCAACGTGGTCGTATCGGGATCGGTCAAGGACAGGATGCGCTTGGCAGCGCGCTTGGGTGTGGTGCAGGCAGTCAGCGGGATCTGCTCCGGCTGCGGTGCGTTTTGCCCCACAAAAACAATCTCTTGTATCGCATACCCCTGCTCTGCTCCAAATTCTTTTTCAAATGCATCCGAAAGCCAATCGTGCGATTGCGCGGTGCAAAGCACCACCTTGCCTCCAAAGCTGCCCATTCTTTGATGCAATGCCGCCAGCAATGCGCGCGCATCCTCCACCGTGATCAAAGCATTGACGATCACTCCGGGGCGTACGGTCACCACGTCAAAGCAAACCGGCACCTGCGCCCTTTGCAGCCCTGCCGCCATGGCTTGCCCGGGCAATCTTACTCCGTCACGGCGCAGAGCATAGCACGCCTCAATCGCAGCAAGCGCAGCCTCAATTTGCACCTCAAAGCAGGAATGCAGGCGATATGGCCCTTTGCCGCGATAGGTAAACACGGTTTTCCCCAGCGATTGCTCGCTGACGGACGCCTCACTTTTGGCAGGCACGGTCAATCTGCTGCCTGCTTGCGCACACGCCTGCGACAACAAATTATATACCTCTCCGCCTACAAATCCGCTGATAACCTCGCGCGTGCCTCTGCGCACGGCACGACAAAATTGCACCGCCTGCTTTTTGGCAAGTGCAGTATCCTTGGTACCAAATCCACAAGGCATTACAAGGGTAAAGGGGGATGCGACCCACATGGGATCCAGCATGCAATCCTCGGAAACGTCCAGCAGCACCACATCGCATCCGTGGCAGCAAAACGCCAGCAGCGCAAGTGCACAAAGCTTTTGCTCAGCATCAAACGTGATTTCGGGCTGCTCTGTGCGCATCCCGTCTATTTCCTTGGCAATCTGCTCGCACAGATCGCACACCTGCTTGTGTGCAATGGGCTGACCGTCTAAACGAATACGGCTGCGCAAATCGTCACTGCCCATACGCGTCCAAATACCCACGCGGTAGCCCGCAGAGAGCAAAATGCTCTCCAGATACGCCATACGGCAAGCACCGCTCTGGTTGGTGCTGACCGCGATTTTGCGAATGCCCGCCTGTATTCTGCCAAGACGCGTGCACAGTGCAGCAAATTGCTCAGCAGATGCACTGCCGGCAGGCGCAGATAAGTATCTCTGTGCTCGCACGAAGGTCATACGCTACCTCCGATACGCTCTAAAATCAACACGCTGTCAGGCTGTATGCAAAGAGGACCCTTGCCGCGCGTACCGCACAGCAAATCGGTAAATTCGCCGCTGATGGGCAGCACCTCGGTCTGTTCACTTCTGCTTGCCGCTACAATCAGCTCTCTGCCCTGCCCGCATCTTGCAAATGCAATCACGGATTCATCGTGATACAACACCTCAAAGCTGCCTCCGTCCAATGCGGGATGCTGCGCGCGCAGCTGACCCAGCTTTTGATAATACGCCAGTAATTCCGCGCGATACGGCACGTCAAGCTCATGCCAAGGCATGGGCATACGGCAGAAGGGATCGCGCGCGCCCTCCAAACCCAGCTCGTCCCCGTAGTACAGCGACGGAATGCCGAATACCGTATACTGCAGTGCAGCTGCCATTTTCACCAATCGCACCGCCTCGGCACGCACCTCGGGCGAAAGTCTGTAGGTGGAAAGTTGCTCGTTGGTCTTGTCCAGATCCTCCTCCGTGCTGCCAAGCATAGTCAGAATACGCTCGGTATCGTGCGTACCGATCAAATTCATCAGCGCGTGGCATACCGTTTCCGGATAGGAGGAATACAACTCTGTCAGCACGTTATAAAGACCTTGGGCATCACGGTAACGGATAAAATCCAGAATGCCGTTTCGCACGGGATAATTCATCACACTGTCCAGCTGCTTTCCCGAGAGATAACGGCGGCGGTTGCCGTACGCAATCTTATCGGCAGCATTTTCCCATACCTCACCGATGATGACGCCCTCGCCACAGCTCTCGTCCTTAACGGCGGCACGGAACTCATCCAAAAAGTCGTTACACAGCTCGTCCGCCACGTCAAGACGCCAACCTCCGATGCCCATTTTGACGTATTTTCGTGCAATGCCCTGCTCTCCGGTAAAATACTTGCGGCAGTCGGGCTTGCAATGGTTCAGACGCGGCAGAATCGGAATGCCCCACCAGCAATCGTACTGATCGGGATAGCTCTTGAAATCATACCACCCTACGTAGGGCGAATCGGGCGATTGATACGCGCCCACCCCCTCGTACTTACCGTAACGGTTAAAATAGCGGCTATCGTCACCGGTATGGTTGAACACACCGTCCAAAATCACGCGCATGCCGCGCTCTTTTGCTTTCGCGATCAAATGCGCAAACGCCGCCTCTCCGCCAAACGCGGGATCAATCAGCTCGTAATCCCCCGTATCGTATTTATGGTTAGAGTACGCCTTGAAAATCGGGCTTAAGTAGATCACCTTGACGCCAAGAGAGTCCAGATACGCAAGCTTTTGCGCCACTCCCCAAAGGTTTCCCCCGAAAAACACGTTATTGGAAACGGGCGCCCCCGGATAAGGCGCGTATTGAGGCACGCCGGTTTCCCAATCGGGATCCATAACGGCATCCTCACGCGTACCGACCTCTCCCGCACCTTTGCAGAAGCGGTCTACAAATATATGATACATCACACCCTTGCCAAACCAAGTCGGCACAGTGTAGTCACTCTCAAAAATCAGCATACGGAATCTTGCCCCCGAAGAGCGGGACAGATAAAAGTCCACGTTGTTGATACTCTCGGTAAACATGGTATCAAAGCCCTTGAGCAGCAAAAATTCGTAATAGTACAGTCCGCTCTCCTGCCCTCGACAAAGTGCGCGGGTATCAAGCAAACAGGTATAGGTGGTTGCGGTGTCCGTCCTTGCGTGCACGGTCATTTCCACGTCCACGTCTCCATAGCCGTCCGAATTTCCGCGCAGCACTGCCCCCTTTGCGCCAAGAGATTTGGGAACCTCCAAATACAGCTCCAGCACAGAGCCATAGGCAAACGCGCTCTTGCGCGTCACGTCCTCGCCATTACAATATTTTCTGAAAACGACACCGTTTGCTTGCATATAAATCTCCATGCCGCCTTCGGCGGCTCAAATAAGTGATGGAAACTTCATATGAAATGGTTGATATCCGTTTCATATGAAGTTTAAGCGTGAATGGTTGCGCTAAAAGATGAATAACGTGAGCCTTCACGCTACCCCTCCGAAAAATACTCTTTCGGGGCTGTCGCCAAAAAACGACAGCCCCATGGATATAAAAGATACGATAAATTACTTCAAGGGCTCAATATGCCAGATCTTTTCGGCATATTCCTTGATCGAGCGGTCTGCGGCAAAGTATCCGCAGGCTGCGGTATTGAGCAGTGAGCGTCTGGACCAATCCATACGGTTTGCATAATCCTGTACTGCCTGCTGGTGGGTCAGACGGTAAGACTCAAAGTCTGCCAGACACATGAAGGGGTCTGCTACGCCGTGACCGGACAACAGATAGGTTGCGATATCCGCAAAAGATTCGCCTGCAAAGCCAACGGTCAGGAAGTTGACAATACGCTCCAGACGCTTGTTGTTTGCATAGAACTCCGCAGAGCGGTAGCCGCGCAGCCACAGCTGCTCGACCTCCTGCGCAGTCAGACCGAAGATATACATGTTCTCTTCGCCTACTGCCGCCAGCATCTCAATGTTCGCGCCGTCCAAAGTACCAATGGTCAAAGCACCATTGATCATCAGCTTCATGCAGCCCGTGCCGCTTGCTTCCTTACCTGCAAGCGAGATCTGCTCACTGATATCCGCAGAGGGGATCAGAATCTCCGCGGTGCTGACGTCATAGTTCTCAAGGAACACCAGATTGAGCTTCTGCTTGATCTTGGGGTTCTTTTCAATGTCCTTGCTGATCATGCAAAGCAGCTGAATGATGCGCTTTGCCATCTGATAGCCGGGAGCAGCCTTAGCACCGAAGATATAGGTCTGAGGCGTCATTTCCAGATCGGGGTTGTCGCGCAGCTCCAGATAAATACCGATGACGTTGAGCGCGTTGAGCAGCTGACGCTTGTACTCGTGCAGACGCTTGATCTGTACGTCATAAATGCTATGGGTATCGATCTTCTGCCCCGTCTTGCGATACAGGTGCTGTGCAAAAGCAACCTTGTTCTGATGCTTGATATCGCGCACGCGCTGTACCACAGCCGCATCGTCAGCAAACTTGGCAAACTCGGCAAGCTCCTCGGGATTGTGACGGTAGCCCGTACCAATGCATTCATCCAGCAGACCTGCCAGACCGGGGTTGGAATAGCACAGCCAGCGGCGATGTGCAATACCGTTGGTGACGTTGAGGAACTTCTCGGGATACATCTTATAGAAGTCCTTGAATACCGTTTCGGTCAGAATACCGGAGTGCAGCTTGGAAACGCCGTTGACGCTATGGCAGCCGATGACGCAAAGATTTGCCATTCTGACCTGACCGTAGCCAACAACGCTCATATTGGAAATGCGCTGCCAGTTGCCGGGGAATACTTCCCAAGCCTCTTTGCAGAAGCGTTCGCTGATCTCCTTGATAATTGCATAGATTCTGGGCAGCTGCAGACGGAACAGATCCTCGTTCCAGGTCTCCAAAGCCTCGGGCATAACGGTATGGTTGGTGTAAGAGCAGATTTTTTTAACCATATCCCAAGCCATATCCCAAGGATAGAAATACTCATCCACCAGAATTCTCATCAGCTCGGGAATGCAGAGTGCGGGGTGCGTATCGTTGATATGGATTGCAACCTTATCGGGCAGATTTGCAAGTGTGCCGTATACTGCCATATGGTCACGAATGATGCTCTGGCAGGACGCGGATACCAGGAAGTACTGCTGCGTCAGACGGAGCAGCTTACCTTCCGTATGGTTATCCGAGGGATAGAGCACCTTGCAGATGGTTTCTGCCTGGGTGCTATCCTGCATTGCTCTTGCATACTGGCCCTGTGTAAACAGACCCATATTGAAGTTCTTGATATCGCGTGCGCGCCACAGTCTGAGCTGGCTGACAGCAGAGCTGTCTGCGCCCGACATCATCATGTCGTAAGGAACAGCCTCGATCTCCTCGGCATTCTCGTAAACGACCTCCATGCGGCCGTCCTTCCAAAGCTCCTTGACGTGTCCGCCGAGGCGTACGTGGAAGGTTCTGTCGGTTCTGGGCACAAGCCATACCTCACCGCCGGGCAGCCATACATCAGGCAGCTCTACCTGAATGCCGTCCACGATCTTCTGCTTGAACAAGCCGTATTCATAGCAGATCGAGAAGCCTGTTGCAGGATAATCCAGCGAGGAAAGAGAGTCCATAAAGCAGGCGGCGAGACGACCAAGACCGCCATTTCCCAAGCCTGCGTCCGGCTCGCATTCATAAAGATCTTCCAGATCAAAGCCCAACTCGGAAAGCGCTGA
>JAFNZX010000151.1 GCA_017382615.1 Clostridia bacterium
CGCTACTATCCCTCACTTGAGGCAAAGGCGTACTGGAAGGATCTGACCGATCTGAACATTGTGCAGGGTGAAGAGGTACACCTGCCCCACAATGACGTGCACTACGTCAATTTCGGTGGCTCTTACAGCATCAACGCGCTGGTCTCTCCCCGTCCCAACACCGAAAAGGCAGGCGACGACCTCGCTTGGCGTTCCCTGGACGGCAATGCGCCCGACACCATGACGCACGAGGAATTTACCGCCATGATCAAAGAGCGCGCGAAAAAAGTGGACCGCGAAAAGGAATCCGAACGCCTCAGCTTTGCCGTGCTGGAATGGATTTACGAGCACATGCAAAAGAATGGCGGCTTGGGCATTTTCCCGCACCCCTACTGGCTCTCCGACATGATGCAGCTGCCCGAGGATTACACCTATTACATTTACGAAAAAGCCCCCTTTGACGCCTTTGAGGTGCTGGGCGGCGAAAATTACTTCTGCCACAACGGATTTCAGGCCGCGCTCTACTACGAAATGAAGGAGAAAGGCATTGACCACCCCATCGTGGGCAGCACCGACAGCCACAATTCCATCTCCGAGCACAACCGCAACGCCCTGCTCTGCTCCACCATCGTTTTTGCAAAAGAAAACACTGACCGTGGGCTGATCGATGCGATCAAGGAAAAATATTCCATTGCAGTTGACACCATCAGCAAGGAATACCGCCTTGTGGGTGACTTCAGACTTATGAAGTACGCTTGCTTCTTGATGGAAAACTATTACCCCCTGCACGACAAACTCTGTGCAACCGAGGGCTACTACATGGGACGCTATATCGCAGGCGACGAGCGCGCAGCGCGCATCCTTGCCGACATGAAGGGGCAAGTGCCCGACATGATCAAAAAATACTTTGCGCTGTAAGGTTTGCATGATGATTGCATACGTAAATCAATTTTTCAAGGATTTTGACTACCGCGAGCAGGATGCGGCACATCTGTTGACCTGTTTGCAGAAAATTTATGCAAACGATCAGGCGCGTGCGCATTTTGAGCAGGCACTTTCTGCCTACGACGCAGACATGAACTGCGATTACGGACAGATTATGGGCATGGCAAGGCAAGCGGGCAGCGCAGTAGGCGTGCGCTCCTACACCTCCGAGCTTTTGCTCTTTATCTGCCTTTCCCGCAAGCTGCGCGAGCGTTATGAGGAAAAAGGCATTGACCTTTCCATCTGGCACGACTCCATGCTGGATCTGCGCTATAAGCTTGACGAATGCCTTGCCGTTTACGGCATTTGCGGCTCTTTTGTGGCAGGCTGGTTCCCCGGATTTTTCAATCTTACCCGCTTTGCACTGGGTAGACTTCAGTTTGAGCTGTGGGATCTTGACCGCGACTACCAAAAGGGCGATATCTCGCTTGCCAAGGGTACTAAAACCATCAACATGCACATTCCGCGCTCGGGCGAGCCGCTCTCCCCTGCGCTGTACGAGGACGCCTTTGCACGCGCAAAAGCCTTCTTTAAGGAGCAATGCCCCGGCGAGAAAGTGCCCTTTGTGTGCCATTCCTGGCTGCTCTTCCCTGAGCAGGCAGACTTCTTGCACGAGAAATCCAACGTGCGCAAGTTCTTATCCGAATTTGACATCATTGCATGGAGCTACAGCAACGGAGAGGACCTTTGGCGTTTGTTTGACACCATGGAGCAGCATCCCGATCGTTTGCCCGCCGACAGCGGCTTGCGCCGTGACTACGTCGAGCGACTGAAAAATGGCGGCAGAGTAGGTTCGGGATATGGCATATTGTTCCGTTGATTGAGGTATGATATGAAAACCTATCTGCAAGACTTTTTGAAGGATTTTGACTACAATCCCGACGACGCAGCCTTTTTGCTTGACGCGTACGACAAGATCTGCGCCAATGCCGAGGCAAAAGTGCTGTTTGACGATGCGATCGCGACTTACGAGGCGAATATCGACTGTGACTTGGGTGCGCTCAACGCAGACACCAAAAAGGCAGCGCGGCTGACAAACGTGCACAATCACACCACAGACCTGCTGTTTTACATCTGCCTTTCCAAGCATTTGCGCAAAACGTATGCCGAGCGCGGCATTGACGACGCCATCTGGCACGACTCCATGCTGGACCTGAAATACAAGCTGGAG
>JAFNZX010000152.1 GCA_017382615.1 Clostridia bacterium
AAAGCCTCCCCGCTGCGGGAGGGGGACCGCAGCGGAAGACAATCGCGAACACTTGGAGCGATTGGATGACGCGGTTGCGGTGGTAGGGGTCCCCATACGGACGCTCCTTCACCGCTATATGCTAATAAAAACAGCAGGAATTTGCTCAAAATCGAACAAATTCCTGCTATTATTCCGCTAATTTCCGCAGCCCCATGGGCGGATTTTTGTTTTTTTAGATCACGAACACTCTTGGCGCGTTCGCAAAATTCAATTCAACGGAATACCGTTATGCGTTAAATATACGATTTCATCCACAATGCTGATCTTATATTCTTGGTGTTCAGAATAACGCTCACCATCCAAATAGCGGGTGACGTCGTTGGACACTCGCAACTTTCCGTTTTTCTCACAGAAATTCAGCGCACCGTGATCCGCATAATATATCTCGGAATATTTGCGTTCTCCATTTTCATATGCAGACAATGCAAACGTAAACAGCCCCGAGGTGGGTCCGTAATCAAGCGTCCATATCTCGCGCACACCGTTGGCGTCCACGTCAGCATACGCAAGGCGTGTCATGCCCATTGGCACGGCGTATTCCTCGGTCGCAAAATACAAGGAACGCGGACGCTCATCCCAAGGAATGCTGACGTACTCCTTGTACTCCTCAGCACTCATCTGCCCCGAGCCGCTTGGAGGTACATCGAAGATGCGCCCACCCGTTGCCTCATAAACGCCTGCGGGAGTCACGTCGATCAGCGGATATGGGCAATCCGTACCGATGATCTGCTTTGCCTTCTCGGCGGTAATAGCATTTTCGGGAATCTCGCTTGTCCGTGTGCGATAGCTCAAACTCGCAGATCCGTCCTTAAAATCCAAGGTATGAGAAATGCGAATCCAGCAAGTATCCGAATAGAAGTACGTCACGTAATCGTGCCTGACCACCGAAAAGCCGTTTTGCTCCATTTTTTTGCAATAAGTGTTCATCTTGCGGACGGTTACGTTTTGATATGTCACGGAAAACTCATCGATCTCTGCCACCTCAAATTCGGGCAGAATCAGCTTGTCCATTACATAGCCGTCAATACCGTTGAAATAAAACACTTCGTCACTCCAAAACACGTCGGGATCTGCAGAGGGGACCTCATAGGGCTCAAGCCGATTGCACCCCGCAAACGCGGCAAAACACAGCACACAGCACAAAACCGGCGTAGAAAGTCGTAACGTCAAAAATTGCTTCATGCAATCCTCTCCTTTCAAAAATGTCATTCACCTATATAGACGCATTTTCTCACGAAAAGTGTATGCTTTTTCAAAATATTTTTCAAAAATCCAGCAAATATTTCATCATTCTCTCGGGATCGTCCAAAAATTGCTTTGTCATGCGGTAGTGCTCGGTGTCCTTATAGGCGACCTTGGCAATCCCCGCGTCGGAAAGCTCGTAGATACACGCCCCGGGGTACGCCATGAGCATGGGTGAATGGGTCGCGATGATCAGCTGCGAGCCTGCCTTTACAAGGCGGTCGATCTCGGACAGCAGCGTCAGCTGCCGCATGGGTGAAAGTGCCGCCTCCGGCTCGTCAAAAAGGTAAAGCCCCTGCCCGCCAAGGCGATTTTGCACTAAAGCAAGGAAGCTCTCTCCGTGCGATTGGCGGTGCAGCGACTTGCCGCCGTAGCTTTCGGTCAAGGGCGGCAGACAGCCGCGCTCCCTGTCTAATTCCTCAATATTGGTTGCCACGTTGTAAAGGCTCTCTGCTCGCAGAAAATACCCGTCCTTGGGGTAGGCGCGCTTGACGGTGCGCAGGCAGGCGTGCAGCTCGGAGTGCGTGGCATTGGTGGAAAAGTGAAAATTGCGCGAGCCACCCTCGGGATTAAAGCCGCAGGCAACCGCTATTGCTTCCAGTAAGGTGGACTTGCCCGTGCCGTTCTCTCCGACAAGAAAGGTCACGTCCGCATCAAAGGCAAGGCACGTATGGTCGCGCAAATAGCGCACCACGGGCAGGCTCTGCAAATACGAGCCTTCGGGTATTTGATTTTCAAACACGATCTCGCTTAAATATCCGACCGACATGCGCTCTCTCCTTTCAGTTTTATCTATTTTGGTAGCTTTGCACCACGTATTGCCCGAACAAGCGTCCGAGCTCCAGCTCGCTTGCCGCGTCATAGTGCCCCCAATCGGGCTCTCCGGCAGGCTCTTTGTGTACCGTAAAGCCCGCTTCAATGGTGGGAAAATACAGATTCAGCTCCGAAAGTGCTGCAAATTGCACCTTTGCCTCATTGATGGCAGGGTATGCGGGCTCGCAATAGGGGCTGTTGGAAATGCCCGCATCGATAAAGTAAATGCCGCCCTGTTCCGCGTAAGGCGCAAGATCCTCGCGCAAGTACGACGCAAACGCGGTCTGGTTGGCAAGATACCTCTCCGCCTTGAAATCGGTGGTGTCCGATTCCCCCTGCATCCAGCAAACAGCTCCCACACGCGCGTCATAGCCCGCGTCGCAAAGCGCATCCAGATACGTAGTAGCAAACGCCAAGAACGCCTCGTAGATCGAACCGCGTGCGCCGTCACATAACCAATGGTGATGCAAGGAATACCCCGACATGGAATATTTGAGAATAAACACGGTTTCATCGGGATAAGCGCCTGAAAGCACCTCTGCCATGCCAAGCTCGGGACCAAAGCAGCCCTCTCCCGCAGCACAGGTCAAATCCACGGGCACAAACGCACCGCCCGAGGTATATTTATGGTCGTCAAGACAGTAATTGATGCGCACCGAGTCATAGCCCGCCTCGTACTTTGCGTACTGCTCGGCACTCACGCACTCTGCAAGATAGCTTGTCAGCGAGCAGCCCGTCGCGTTGCTCTGCCCGATGAGAATGATCACACGGGCGCGCTGCCCCTGCCCCGCCGCAATTTCCGCCTCGGGGTATTCACCGTTCATATTCAGCCATACCGTTTGATCTTCGGTGACAGCCTCTTGACCGCTGCCCATCGGTGCGCACGCACAAAGGCAGACCAACAATGACAATAGGATAATATAGAATTTTTTCATGCACATAAATCCTTAATATCACCTGTATTTGACGTATCCGTCCCGGAAAAACAGTCTGATTACCTTTTTGCTGTATTTTTGCGGATTTCGTCCCACTTTGATTGAGAAGAAAACGTAAACGCCCCATATCATCGCAAATCCCAACGGAAACAGCAGTAATACCCAGTATTCCTGCCTATGTCGGGCATTGCTTTCCTCAAAGCTCAGAATATACGAATCCTCTTGCTTGATCGCCTTGACCGAATAATAATTCTCTCCGTCATCGGGCGTGATCTCCTTTACGTAAACGGTATACGCCGTTTCACCGTCGCAAAGCGCCTTGATCCTTTTGGTATCATAGTCCTTGCCCACTGTGCGGACGCTGTAGATCCGGTCATCCGAGGTTGCAAGCCTGATCCCAGTCTTCTCGACCGTATACGACTCAAACGAAACCCGCTGCTCGGTGGTATTCTCTACGGAATAAGGTGTAAGAAAAGTATACCATGCCAAATAGATCGCAAAAATCAGGATCAGAACGCCGACCGAAATATAGGCAAACATAAAACCAAAGACATCTTCTACGTTTCCGTTGAAAATATCTCCCTTTGTTTTGCGGATCACCGGAAGTGCGCGACCGTCGTGTATCGTGCGGTATTTTTTCGCGACAAATCCGATAAACTCCGCACCGCCGACTGCAAACTCGTCGATCATAATCCTACGCTTACCGACATAGAGATAGTTCTCATGCATCCCCTCTTTTATGGCGGTCACTTGATCGTAGGTGTATTTTCTTTTGATGCCAAAAAAGTTTTTAGCAACAAATCCGTCTTGATCGTAAGATACTCTGCAGTTGACAAACGCAACTATAAAGGAGGCACCAAAAAGTGAAAATGCCAAAAAAGCAAGAGAAATCCAAGGTGTTTCCTCGGTAAATGCAGTGATGAGCGTCGGAATGAGAAACGCCGTACAGCCAATGATACCAATGATCGCAAGCAGTGCATGCAGATATACCTTTCCCTTTTTTGCCTTCTTTGGCTGTCGCAAAACGGCAAGTAAGCCGCTGACAATGACAGGGATCAGCAAAAAGCCCAACGCGCGCACTACGTATTCCATTTCGCACCTTCTTTCTCTGCATGATATCTATGATTCTGATTATTCGTTTTGTTTATATGATCTCCACCGTCATATTCTTACTCTGCTCCACCAAGAACAAGGGGCTCTCTCTGCCGTCCTTGAACGTCCAGGACACGTCCTTGAGGACGACCTTCATGGGCGAGTGATCGGGTGCTTCGCACCAAGTGGGGTACGACAGATCGGTAAAGCGCACGCCTGTCAGCTCCATCGTGCCAAGATACGTGCCGTTTTGCAAATGATTCTTACCCGCGTGATAGTGGATGACCTCGTTAGCCCCTTCCACAATGCAGTTTTCAAAATGCAGATCGGACGCCTCATAAGGATAATTCTGGCTGCCGAAATAGTCGACTAAGCAAACAAGGTTATGTCTGCCCTGCTCGCGCGGCAGCTCGTCAAACTTGCCCTTAACCACAGTTTTACGGTGCGGATAGTACCCGGGGCCGAAAACGTAGCAGTCGCGCACGTAGATGCCTACGCCGCCGATACGGAAGCCGTTGC
>JAFNZX010000153.1 GCA_017382615.1 Clostridia bacterium
GGCTGTTGCGCAGCACGCGCGCCGCTGTCGGAAAGACAATCCGCGATATCAAAAGAAAAATCAGTCGTTGGCTTTTTATGGCTCGTTGTGGGCTTGTCGGTGACGGAGGATACAGGCTTTGACGCGGGCGCAGGCGTTGCTGCCTTGGCAGGCTGCTTAACTGCATAACCAAAAAATTCAGCAACGGTTGGATCCTGATATCCCGTATCCATCAAACGACGGATGACAAAGTCCAGCTTGTTTGCCAGTGCGAGTGCCTGCGCTTTTTCTTGCAGGGAGATATCCGGAAGCGCACGGTATTCACAGCAGTGCTTATATATCTCATAAAGCTTTGTTGCTGCATCTTTGACGGTTTTGGGGTCAGCTGCCAATGCCAACTGACGAGCCTGCACAAAATTCGTTTTGAGCTCTGACAAGCTTTTCATATGCGTCCTCCATTCATCCGTTCTCTCCCTTTCCCTGACACGAGGCGGTCATAAATCAAGCCTTGCTTTGATACAATGCTTTCAGATATTGCAAAAATCCTGCATCCTTTTTGAATTCGGGTTTCAAAAATTCCATGAAAACTGCTTCGTTTTCATAGATGGGGCGGAAAAAGTTCTCTTCAAATTTTTCAAACGTGACGCGCTCCATCCCCTTTGCACGACGGGTTGCAGCATCTGCACGTTCGTATTCATAGTTGTTATAGTGATTGGCAATGATCTGCGCAAGCTTTGCTCTGTTGTATTCACTGCCCGGCTCCATATTCATGCCGTACGCATCAAACTGCATCAGCATTTCATCGTTGACAGAATTGATATACTGACGGAACACGGTTTCAAAGTCGCTGCGCTGTACGCAATGCGTTTCGCTGCGGTTTTTGGAGCGCGCCATGATCTCGCGCTTCATGGGAAGTCCCACCGCCTGACGGCAAAGGGCCTTGATATCCGCTCCCGCATATCCCTCGGTCTGCTCGACCAGCCAATCCAACGAAACGTCGGGTGCTATGGGAGGCTTGGCACCGCTCTTTTTTGCAGGATCAAGCCCAAGCGCGATTTCTATCAGCTTTTTACGTGCATCCGCATCGGGCAGCGGCACGTAGATCTGCGTATCAAATCTGCCGCCGCGCTTAACTGCACTGTCAAGTGCCCAGGGACGGTTGGTGGCAGCGATGACGATTCGGAGCTGACCGGGCTTAGCCTTGGAGGTAAAGCCGTCCATATTGGTCAAAAGAGTGGTCAACTGCTCCTTGGTATGGCGGGAATCGTCTCCTTCTCTGCTGGAGGCAATGGCATCTATCTCGTCAAAGAAAATGATGCTTCTGTCGTACTGGCTTGCCTGCTCGAAAATTTCCGCAATGATCTTTGCACCGTCACCAACCAGGTTTGCCATGACGTCCTTGATCTGAACGACAGCGATTTTGCACTTCATTGCACCCGCCAAGCACTTGACCGAGTGCGTTTTACCCGTACCGGGAGGGCCGTATAAAAGCACCTGAATGCCGTTTTCCTCCCCCCTGTATTTGCGATAAATATCAGCAAACTGCGGATGAATGGGAGCGAAAATGTTGACAACGAACGCTTCCTTGAGCTTGGCAAGACCTGCGATATCATCAATGCTCAGATCCGGAATGGGTGCGTCAAACCAGTTGGTCGTCTTGATCTTGGCTACCGAATCATTCTGACCCTGCGAGGTGCGGGATGCCGTCGACGAAGCGGCAGACATACCGTCAGGATCAGCCAAAAAAGGAGAAATGTCCGCTACGATGCTTTGACAGGTTGCTCTCCAGGAATCATTGATATCGCGACGCTTAAGCTCATCCTGTGCCTCAGACACCGCCAATCTTCCCCAGCGAACGGCATCGTTAACATTACCCGTCTTGTGCGCTTCGTTGTAATTACGAACATAATAATTGATCCTATCTCTAGGACTTTGCATCAGGTCCACGCCCATGATTTACAATCCCCTTTTAGAAATTACTGCTTGCCGGACTCGTCACCGAGCATCTGCGCCAGATCGCTCATGGCAGCGGGCGTATCCTGCGCAGCTGCATGGGTAGCGGTAGCAGCAACAGCTGCAGTGCCATCCATTGCCAGCTTCGCTTCAATTGCCTTCATCTTATCGCTGACGCGCTTGTCGTGCTTGGGATCCTTGACCTCGCGCTTCTTGCCGAATACTGCTTCGTAAGCATCGTCCTTTGCATCGTTGCTGCTCAGGCTCTGTCTGAAATCACGGAAGCTGTCACGTGCAGAGTGCATGGAGGAGGTCAGGTCGCCCATCTTCTTGCCAATGCTCTTGAAATCGGGAGCATTCTGGAACAGTCTCTTGCAGGAGCTGAGCGCGCTGTCCAGATTGCCAAGCTTGCTCATGGCATCAGCGGTAATAGCGGTCTGCTTAAGCTTGAGTGCTACAAACTCAAGGTCTTCAACAAAGCCGTCAATCTCTGCGGAAGTCTCAACGAGATCCTTTGCATAGTCATCTCTACCGAGCTTGGCAGCCTCGTAAGCGCCCTCCAAGCAATCCTGGGACGTTTGGCGGAAGATTCCGACAACCTCTTCGATCTGCACGATCAGGCGAGCGACGTTTCTCTTTTCTTCCATCAGCTTTTCTTCACTGGACTTTCTCTTAAACATGGTAATTCCTCCTGTATGTTGTGAAAATTTATAATACTTAATGACTTACAGCTGCTAAAAAACGTCAGCTGTTCGTTTTGGTGAGATCGGCAGCCTTTTTGGAAACCTTTACGGGCTGAACGTCTGCAACGGGCTCGGCAACCGTAGCCTTCTTGGCAGTCGAGACGCCAAGGCCGTACTTCTTATCCAGGTCGTCCTCTTCCATTGCCTTACGAGTAGAGGTGGCGATCATCACGTCCGTGGTTCTTTGCTCTTCGTCAAGCGCTGCAATCGCTGCGTCTTCCGCGTCAATAATGATAGCAAGCGTTTCCTCAAGATCGCGGTTGATGCCAATCAGCAAGGTCTTGAGCTTACCGATATCGGTGGGGTCACCGGATCTGATCAAATGAGGAAGTGCCTTTTCGGGGATCAATTCAATGATCTCTTCGTAGTGTCCCTTTTCAAAAAGAATCATGACGTCATCGTATGCCGTGCCGATCAAATCGTGAATTCCCTCAAAAGCAGCCATCATTCTCTTGCGCTTTTCAAGAGATCTGTCCAGAATGCGGAGATCATTCTTCATAGTACGAATGCGAATCTGGGAAACACCCGCTTCCATAGCCTCTCTGATTGCCTGCGCAGCTGCCATTGCCTCTGCCTCAAGCTGTTCAATACCCGATGCAAAATTATGCAAATTTTCACTTGCCAGATCCTTGCATGCCTCTAAAACAGCCATTTCCTTTTCAGCGCTCTTTCTGAGTTCAGCAACAGGCTTTCTAATGTGGAACAACTTTTTTTTCATACACACCACTTTCCCGGTACGACGACCGTCTTATATAATTAAGTCTGATTTTGCGTTTGAATACGCTTTATCCGTATGCAGTTATTATAGCACATCTCACAAGCGATTGCAAGTGGATTTGCAGGGGTTTTGTTCATTTTTTGAGCCATTTTGATAGATTTTTCATAAATTTTGCCGCAATTTTATAAACATACACAGCAGCACCTATCCTTGGCGATAGCCGTTGATCAAAAACTCCCGATCCTTTTCGGATTGCAGGGCTTCTATCTTGAATTGCAGATTATTTTCAAGCAGCTCTTCAAAGGTAACGGGCGCAAAAGCGTTGACGTCCACGCCCGCGTTGAGTGCATTGAACTGCAAAAACAGTTGTCTGTATTCGTCCGCCACGCGATTATGGATGTGCCCGTGAATCAGATATCCCAGCCTGTGCCCCACTTCCCGTCTGCCGGCATTCCATTCCAGCAAAGGGTAATGGCACATGGTAACGGGATGCCCGTTGACATGCAGCTCCAGATACGGCACGACCGCCTCAAAATACTTTTGGCATTCTTCCCTTTTGACCCAAGCTGCATCGTGATTGCCGGTGATCAATACCTTTTTGCCCTGCAGCTGCTCCATATA
>JAFNZX010000154.1 GCA_017382615.1 Clostridia bacterium
AAGCTGATCAAAATAGTCAAGAGCTGCCTGCTCGCCCCATGCGTTGACTAAGGAAAGTAAGAACATATAGCCCGTACCGGAGGACGCGGGATTGGGCATGGAAATCTGCCCCTTGTACTGAGGATCAAGCAGATCCGCATAAGAGGTGGGCTTGTCCAAGCCCAGCTCTGCAAGGCGCTGGGTGTTAACAATAATGCAGCCGCCGTTACGGATCTCAGGTGCATAGAATTTGCTTTGCTTGGTGTCCTCTGCGTAAACACTCCAATCAACAAGGTCGGTAAGGTCAGCCAGCACGCCCTGTGCGGCAAGCTGCTCTGCGTATGCGTATTCCAGGTCGTGCGAGATATCGCACTCGGCATTCTTGCCTGCCGCCTGCAGGGTTGCAGCGTGGTTGCCGCTGGTCTTATATTCTACGATGACGTTATACTGCGGGAACTGCTCGTTGAGTCTTTTTTGCATATGCTCAATGCGGTAATCCTCCGCAGAGCTGTAGATGATAACGGTCTCCTTTTTGTCGCAGCCGGCAAAGCCAAGCAGCGCGGAGCAAAGCAGCGCAATCAGCGTCAGCACGCAAATGCTTCTTTTGAACGTCATAACGTTTCCTTTCCTTGAAAAAGCGTTCACTTTTTCAAATTCATCATATTTTTTTGAACGGGAATGCCCCAAATCAAGACGAAAAATCAGCAAATTGTGCCCTCCGCTCATTTGCGGAAGGCAGAATTTGCATTTTGAACAATTACTTGTTTTCCTCGGTGTTGATGACCAACTCGTCCTCAACCTCTTTGTTTGCGTTTTCATCAATATGCAGCGTGGTAGAAACCTTTTTCTTTGCCTTACGCCACAAAATAACTGCGGTCGCGCCCACTGCAATGGCAATCGAGCTGATCGAGGTCAGCAGAATGGTCGTTGCTGCGGGATCGATATATGCAACGGTAATGGAAATCATAACTTTTTACTCCTTTATGTTCGGATGTAACCCTATTGTATCACATCCTGCGCACAATGTCAAGACTTTTTGCGTTTTTCGACCAAGGAACCAAGCAGGTAGTTTGCACCAACCTCGCCTGCTCTACCCTGATTATAGATATGATGCGCAAGCACCTCGGAGATCTTTTCCTCGTACTCATCCGCTCTTGCAAACAGATCTGCGGCAATTTCGCGGCACTCGCCTACCTTATCCTTGTCCACCGAAACGCCCACGACGTCACGCAGTGTGATTTCCACGGGTGTCAAGCCGATTTTTTCCCAGTTGGGGTTCATGCACTTAATCTTGGTATTGACAAAAATTGCGGGACGACGGGTAGCAAAGCAGTATTCCAGCGCGATACCCGACCAGTCCGTAATCAGCAGATCCGCAGAATAGACCGAGCGATTCACGGTAAAGTCCAGCTCAAAGGAAAGTCCGTCACCGACAAGGTGCGCATATTTGTCCACGATTGCCTGCATGCGCGCACCGTAACGCTTGACGTATTCGGGGTGCGGACGCACGGTCACGTGGTAATCGTCACAGTAAAGTGCCTCGATCAATCCATCAATAACGGAGTCAAGCAAATTATCCTCCTGCCAGGAGGGCGCAATCAGAATCTCCTTGCGCTCGCGACGGGTGTGCGTAGCTCTTTCCTGCTTTCCTGCCTCGATCAGCTTGTCTGCCAAGGGATAGCCAAACTCCAACATCTTCTTTTCGGGCAGTCCGTACACCTGCTCGGTGGCTCTGATTTCGGCTGCCGTGTGAGGACCGACGCAGAAAATGGTATCAAACGCATCCAGCGCACCCTCGCGAAAGCCCATGTGCACGCTCATCATGTCGTGGGGCACGCGATCTGAAGTCTATACCTGTGTGCTCATAATAACGTACATCCTCTGTGGCAATGAGTGCGTTGATCACATTAGGAGATATTTCATCAAATTGTACGGACAAACGGTTGGCGGCATTGT
>JAFNZX010000155.1 GCA_017382615.1 Clostridia bacterium
GAAAAATAAAGGACACCATCATTCGTGAATGCGGTTGGGTTGCTCCCGAAGAAACCGATAAGGGATTACATACAAGCTGCAAAATTGAAAAATGCAAGGAGCATTCGCAATTTGCAAGATTTTATCATATGAGAAGTACGATGATCCCATTCAGCGCACTTGAAATCGCAATTGCGAGCCGAAGCAACAATTTGTCGAGAGAGGACGCATTGGCGGAGTTAAAAGCCTCGCTTGGCTTTTCTCTTGATGAAATAACCGAGTGCGCAATCATGCGGGAGTATTTTGAATCATGAACGCAGTAGTTTTTTATTCAAATACAGGTCAGAGCAAGGCAATCGCGACGTACTTTGCAAATCAATTAGGGTATCCGCTTGCGGATATGGAAATAAAATGTGCGGAGTATTATCAAAATCTTGTTCTTGTGTTTCCGGTACACTGCCAAAACATTCCCGATATTGTAAAGAGTTTTTTGAAGAACATATCGGTTGAAAATCTAACGGTTGTCGCTACCTACGGAAAAATGTGCTGTGGAAACGTTCTATATGGAATTCAAAAAAACTATCAAAAGAATATTGTCGCGGGAGCGTATATTCCTACGAAACACTCCTACATAGACAATGACGATGCTTTCTGTGACCTTGATGAACTAAAGCCCATCGTTGAAAAAGTCAAAGAGCCTTCGTATATACAACTCCCCAGACTTTATAAAAATCCTTTAGCTGATATTTTCCCCAAACTAAGAAGCAGGATTGGGCTTGCGATACAGAAAAGTGAAAATTGCAATGGCTGTAATCTTTGCGCCGAGCGTTGCTCCTTTGGAGCGATAAAATCGGGCACAACAAACCGCAAGTGCATCAGATGTTTGAAGTGTGTTGAAGCCTGCCCACGTCAAGCCTTGAAGATCAAGTTGGGCATGCCGTTAAAGCTATATTTGCGCAAGAAAAAATCAAATAAAATTATCATTTATGTTTGAATGATATATTTCCGAAAACTGCCAAAAACTCAGGGACAAATGTTACTTTCGACCTGTGGTTTGAGGACTTTTTGCTTTCACAACCCCTATTTTTCGACTATTTTGAGACCTTTTGGAGTCTTGACCCACGTAGAATCCTTGTGCTGGTGATCGTTCTTCTGGCACAGAAATTTGGGAAATAAGTTGTTAGAAGGAGCATCCCGCTATGTGTCATCCTGAGCGGAGAGGAATTTCACCGCTGAGCGGTGAAATGGAACGAAGCCGAACTTTTGCGGGTCGAGGATGCGATATTTGCAACTTGTTGCAAAAAAGCGCACCGCAGCAAGCAAAAGCGCAAATATTCGCCAAAGGCGAATGTGCAGCGGGATCTGTGATGGGTTTCCTCAATGTCTGCTCAGCCTCAGTTGCATTTTTCATGCATCCCATACTGCTCACTTTCAAATAGTACTTTGTGCGAACAAGCGTGTCATAAACCGTTCGCAGATCCCTTCCTCGTCTGTGCGTTGCACAAACTCGTCGGTTTTGGATCGGCTCGCGGCAATTGTGCCGCTCCCTCTCCAAAACTTCGACTTCGCTCCATTTCACCGCTTAGCGGTGAAATTCTCGCTCCGCTCAGGATGACACTCGGGGCGCAAAAAAGGAGAAAGATGTATTACGTTTACATACTTACAAACACAACCAACGCTACTATGTATGTCGGTGTAACCGACGATTTGCATAGAAGATTGCGAGAACATAAGAGTGAACGAATCGATGGTTTTACAAAAGACTATCATGTTCACAAGCTTGTTTATTATGAGGAGTATTCCGAAATAAATATTGCCATTGCAAGAGAAAAACAATTAAAGCGTTGGGTACGTTCAAAAAAGAATTGGTTAGTAGAAACAAAAAATCCCAATTGGGATGATTGGGGAGAAAGGTTTTATTAAACATTTTTCTCCTATACATGAAAGGAGTCCACTATGAATTACGCTTATCACTATCTCCCCGCGGGTGCGGCACGCTATACGGGTATTGCCGATGCGCACGCGCGATTTGTTATGGAAAAGCAGCTCAAAAACAAGGAGAGCTGGAAGAAATTCGTGCAGGTGTTTGTCGAACGCCCTGACTTTTGCGACTGGGGCTGGAGAGGCGAATACTACGGCAAGATGATGCGCGGTGCGTGTCTGACCTACCGCTATGCCCCCGACGAGCAGCTTTACGACATCCTTTACAAGACGGTTTCCGATCTGCTTGATACGCAGGATGAGCTTGGCAGAATTGCCTCCTATCCCGTCTCGCACGAGTTTGGCGGCTGGGATATCTGGGCGCGCAAATACGTCATCGTAGGCAGCTTGTATTTCTACGGCATCTGCCGTGATGAGGCGTTCCGCGCGCGCATTCTCGACTGCATGGAAAAGCACGTGGACTATCTGATCGCCAAGATCGGCAACGGTGAGGGGCAAAAGTCGATTCTTGACACCTCTGCCGCTTGGGGCGGACTCAACTCCAGCACTATCTTAGAGCCCGTGATCGAGCTTTACAAGCTGACGGGCAAGCAGAAATTCCTGGACTTTGGCAAGTACGTTCTCGATCAGGGCGGCTGCCACGGCGGAAACCTACTCGAGCTTGCCGAGGCGGACGAGATTTATCCCTATCAGTATCCGCAGGTCAAGGCTTACGAAATGATGTCCTATTTTGAGGGTGCACTCGCGTATTACGAGGTCACGGGCGAGGAGCGTTATTTACATATTGTAGAAAAGTTTGTCCGTGCTGTCGAGGCGAGCGATATTACCATCATCGGCTGTGCGGGATGCACGCACGAGCTGTTTGACCACTCCGGCATCATGCAGACCGTGCAGGTGGAGGACAACGCCATCATGCAGGAAACCTGCGTGACCGTGACGTGGATGCGCCTGCTTGACCGCTTGCTGCGCTTGACGGGCAAGGAATGGTATGCTGCGCAGATTGAAAAATCCGCGTACAACGCGCTGTACGGCAGCCTCAATGCATTCGGTCTGGATCAGTACAGCAGAGAAGAGAAGCAGCTGTACCCCGGCTTGGCGTTTGACAGCTACAGCCCCTTGGTCTACCAGCCCCGCGGCATCGGCATCGGCGGCTTTAAGAAGTTCTCCTCGGGCGGCTATTACGGCTGCTGCGCCTGCATCGGTGCGGCAGGTACTGCGCTGTTCCCCTTGATCGGCGTGCTCTCTTATGACAAGGGCTTTGTATTCAACGGCTATCACGGTGGCGTTGTGCAGGCAACCACGCCCGCGGGCAACCCCGTTTGCTTTGAAATCACGGGTGACTATGAGGCAGAGGGGGAGGTACAGATCAAGATCGGTCTGGACGCGCCCGAAGCGTTTGCCATCAAGCTGCGCGTGCCCGATTGGAGCAACGATCCCGTGCTGACCTTAAACGGCGAGGCGCTGGAAGCGGTCAAGGGCTACAATCAGCTGGGCAACACCTGGCAGGACGGCGACGTGATCACGCTCTCGCTGCACCCCGAGGTCAAGCGCGTCACGCTGGGCGGCAAGCAGGCGTACGTGTACGGCTGCATCGTGCTGGCACGTGACGAGCGCAAGGAAAATGCGGACATCAACGCACCCTTTACGCCCGCTTGGAGCGAGGGCAGATTGGTGGCAGAGCAGATCGAGCCCGCGCCCGGTGAGATGGTACGCTTTGTGTTAGAGAGCGACGAGGGACAGATTTTGCTGACCGACTACGCATGGTGCGGCAAGCATTGGAATGAGCAGAATGCGCGCATTTCGGTTTGGCTGCCTACAGAAAAATAAAATGATAAAATGCAAGGAGATTGACTATGAAAATTTTGATGCTCGGAAACAGCTACACTTACTTTTTTGATATGCCCAAGATTCTGCAGGGCTTGTTTGATGCAAACGGCGTGGACGCGCAGGTGGATTCGATTACCGCGGGTGGCAGAGTGCTTTGGCAGAATCTCGACGAGAACGACGCTTTGCACGCAGAGGTCGTTGAAAAGTGCAAAAATACTGCTTACGACGCGCTGATTCTGCAGGAGCAGAGCTCCAACGCTATGGAATACTATCGCGAATTTCTGCACGGCGTTCGCGGCTGCGTGGAGCTGGTCAAGCCCGCTCGCACCGTGCTGTACGCGACCTGGGGACGCAAGGAGGGCTGCGATCTGCTGGATGAGTTCGGCTGGACCAATCAGACCATGACCGAGGGCTTGGCAGCCTCTTACGACGCGGCAGCCCGCAAGGTGGGCGGCACGTGCGCACACGTGGGCAAGAGCTTCTTTGAGATCCGCAAGGCGTACCCCGAGATCGAGCTGTACGATCCCGACCTCTCGCATCCCTCTTACGCAGGCAGCTGTGTGGCAGCCCTTGCACTGTATAAAAAGCTGGTGGGCAATTTGCCTGCCAACGTTAGCTCGCTTGAGCTGGATGCAGCCGATGCAGCGCATCTGTGCGAGGTGATCGACCGCGTGGTCGATTAAGGCGCATTTATGCTGCTTTACATCATTCGCCACGGCGACCCCGACTACGAAACCGACTCTCTGACCGAGCGCGGACTTGCGCAGGCAGAGGCGGTGGGCAAAAGACTTGCCGCGTCGGGGATCGACCGCGTGTTTTGCTCGCCCATGGGCAGGGCAAGACAGACCGCAGAGCCGACCTGCCGGCTGCTTGGGCTTGATTACACGATTGAGCCCTGGTCGCACGAGATCGGTGACGAGCACAGGTTGACGCCCTATCCCGACGGCAAGCTCAAATCGGTCTCGTTGGTGGACCGCGTGGATCTGCGCCGTGACGGCGCGATCGACTTGGATTTTGATCACGCTCCGGAAGCACCGGGCTTTTCCACGTCGGGCATGCAGGACGCGCTGGATACCATCAGTGCAGGCTGCAGGGATTTTCTTTCCCGTCTTGGATACGTCGAGGAGAACGGTGTTTACCGCATTACAAAGCCGAGTGACGACAAGGTCGCGCTGTTTTGCCATGCGGGCACGGGCAGAATTTTGATATCTTACCTTTTGCATATTCCGCTGCATCTTGTGTGGGCGGGATTCAACTACAACCACACGGGCGTGACCGTGATTGAATTCAAAAACCAAAAAACGGGCTTTACCGTACCGCGCATGCTGTGCTACTCCGATACCTCTCACTTGTACGCGCACGGACCCGATATGAAATACTGCGGACGAACCGAGATTTAAGGAGAAAGCATGAGAAAAACAGTTACTTTGATTGGTGCACTGCTGCTTGTTTGCGCGTTGCTGCTGGGCTGCGACGTTCCTGCGCCTGCACCTTCTGATACGACGCAGATAACCACCGAGACCGATTCCGTAGGGTCGATTCAAGAATCTACCGCAGGATTGACCGCGGAATCGACCGCTGACCCCGAGTCCGCGACCGAGCAGCCGACGGAAGAGCCTACGGAGCAGCCTACGACCGAAGCACCGACGACGGAAGAGCCCACGACCGAAGAGCCCACCACGGAAGATCCCACCACGGAAGAGCCTACGACCGAAGCAGAGACTGAATCCTTATTTAGCCCCGACGTTGACCCTTACGTGAATATGTCGGCTGCGGAGTTCTATAGCGACTACGAGCCTGCAGAGGAATATTGGGACGCTTACTGGCGCACGCAGCACGGCTTTATGTCGGGCTCGATCGAGCCGCAGGATCAAAAGCCTGCCATTGCAGAGCAGCAGCCTACCGAGGACGGCATGTTGGTGCGTAACACGCACGCATCCTTCTCTGCGGACGGCAATACGTATTATATTGTAGATTACAGCGGTCAAGTGGTCAGTCAGGTACATAAGGGGGCGGCGTACGTATCCTTAGAGGAGGTTGCGGCTTACGTGCTTGCCTTTGGTAACGTTCCTGCCAACTATACAAGCTCCAAAAAGACCGATCCCGATGACAGCATCTGGGGCGAATATCTGCGCGTAAATCATACCAAGTTTTCGGGCAGCACGACAAAATATCCCTATGAGCCTGAATTGCCCGATATCAGCGGCTGCGGCGGCAGACTGGAATATTATGAGATCGATATCGGCACGACGGGAACGGATTGCGATCCCTCCTACCGTCCTGCGATCTATAACGATGGTCATAAGATCACGCGCGGTGCAGCACGCATCGTGTACGCGCGCTTTGACGTCAACGGGGATAAGATCATTGATATCAACGAGCGTTACGTATTCTATACCTACAACCACTACAACGATTTTCAGGAATACCTGAACTACTACGGAGGCTGGGGAGAGATCTTCGGCAACATTACCGGTGGCGGTACGATTTCCAGTAAGTACGATTACAACCCCACGCCCTACGTGCCTGTTGCACGCCGCGATTTCGTCACGGGCCAGGCAGTGCCCGCAGCGCGCATGGTGGTGTACTATTACGTGCCTGAGCGCGAGCTTGGCATGGTTGCCTAAGAGAATGATAGCACATCAACCGTTTTCAAGGGAAGTGCCCGCGGCGCGTGTCTGCGTGCTGATGGTACACGGCATTCTGGGCAGCCCTCATCATTTTGATATGCTGCTGCCCTATATCCCCGAGGATTGGTCGTTCAGATCCTTGCAGCTGGATGGGCATGGCGGTAAGGTGCGTGATTTTCGACGTACGAGCCGCGAAAAATGGGAGGCGCAGGTCGAGCGCGAGGTGGCGGATGCGTGCGCTTCGTACGAGCGCGTGGTCATTGTGGCGCACTCCATGGGTTGTATGCTGACGGCAAACGCCGTCGTCAAGCTGCATCTTGAGCACAAGATTGGCGGCATGCTGTTCTTGGGCGCGGCACTGTATCCCAAGTGCGATCCGCCCGTCGTGCGTACGGCTGTGCGTATGCTGAATTTCCCGCCCGACGATGGGGAGGACGCCTGCGTTGCCGCTGCGAGAAGGTGCTGTGGTGTGGACGTATACAAGACTCCCTTGTGGGAGCTGCTTGCCTGCATCCCGCGCTTTTTGGATCTGTTTGCCATATCGAGATATACGCGCGCTCACCTTGCGGGCTATGCGTTGCCCATGGTCGCGCTGCAATCCCTTCACGACGAAGTGGTAGGGCGCAGAGCGATCAAGCCGTTTTTGAAAAATCCCCATGCAAGGGGAGAGTTTTTGCCGGCGTCCTTGCACTTTTATTATCCGGCAAAAGATGCCCGGCGCATTTGCAACGTCTTTGCGGATATCGTTGCAGAGGTGGACAAAAATCTGCAAAAAATACCGCTTTGCGATTGACAAAGTCTTGACATTTTAGTATAATAAAATACGAAAACAGAGCGGTGGTGTGATCCGCCGCGGAAAAGAGAGGAAATATTATGTACCGTATCGGAATTGACCTTGGCGGAACAAACATCGCCGCAGGTATTGTTGACAGTGAGTATCGTATCGTTCATAAGGCAAGCGTTCCTACCGAGGCACAGCGCCCTGCAGAACAGATTGCGGCAAGCATGGCAGCTCTTTGCCACAAAATTTGCAAGGAGTACGGCATCGGCGTTGAGGATATTGATTCTGTCGGTATCGCTTCTCCCGGTATCTGTGACCATGATACCGGCGTGGTCGTTTACACCAACAATCTGCCCTTCCATCAGTTTGAGATCTGTGATCTGATCAAGAAGGATTTCCCCGCAAAGCAGTTCTTTATTGAGAACGATGCGAACGCTGCCGCTTGGGGCGAGGCGATCGCAGGCGCTGCAAAGGGCAGCAAGACCTCGGTTATGATCACGCTGGGCACAGGCGTTGGCGGCGGCATCATTATCGATAACAAGGTGTTCTCCGGCTTTAACTATGCGGGGGCTGAGCTTGGACATATCGTCATCGTTAAGGACGGTGTGCAGTGCTCCTGCGGACGCAAGGGCTGCTGGGAGGCTTACAGCTCGGCAACTGCGCTGATTCGCATGACCCGCGAGAAGATCGAGGAGTGCGCAAAGAGCGGCAGAGAGACGCTGATGAGCAAGCTCGCAGAGGAAAAGGGCAAGGTCTCGGGCAGAACCGCGTTTGACGCGCTGCGCGCAGGCGACGAGGCGGCAAAAGAGGTTGTGGACACTTACGTGGACTATCTGGCTACGGGTATCGGCAACGTCATCAACATCTTCCAGCCCGAGGTACTCTCGCTGGGCGGCGGCGTTTCGGGTGAGGGTCAGTACCTGCTCGACATGCTGATTCCCAAGGTCAGAGCAGAGCAGTACGGCGGCGGTCTTGTCACGCTGACAGATATCCGTATCGCAAAGCTTGGCAACGATGCAGGCATCGTTGGCGCAGCGGTGTTGGGGCTGTAAAGACCTATATATAAAAGCAGCAGGCTCATGGGGCTGATAAAGTAGCGGAAAAATTTTCAAATAGCAATGCATTCAAATAGTAATTGCCGTAGGCGCGGACGATCAATGATCGCCCCTACAAGTGTCTGCGCTGTGGTTTTAATACCTAAAATCCCAACAAAAACAGCCGTAGGGGCGACCATCGGTCGTCCGCTCCTGCGGCAACTATTCATAAAAAAGCAAACAAGGACTGCATCCAAGTGATACAGTCCTTGATTTTTTTGTGATTTTCTCCGCTAATTTGTCAGCCCCATGTGCCTGCTGTTTTATGCTGCAAAACTAAACAAGTGATTAAATAATAAACAACAATGCGTTATACGATCTGGAATATGTAGAATTTTAAGTAGTCCGTCTCGGGTACGTTCCACAAAATCGGGTGGTCGGGGGACTGCTGACGCGCCTCAATCTGGCGCAGGGAAACCCCTGCATCCTCGGCTGCGTTGTGCAGCATTTGCTTAAAATAGGTGTCGGTCATGAAGTGCGAGCAGGAGCAGGTGGCAAGATAACCGCCGCGGGGCAACAGCTTCATCGCCTTGGAATTGATCTCGCGGTAGCCTCTGATCGCGTTCTTGAGCGTGTCGCGGCTCTTGGTAAATGCGGGCGGGTCAAGAATGATGAAATCGTAATCGCAGGGGATCTTTTTGTCAGCCATGGCTGTCAAAAGATCAAAAACGTCGGTGCAGACAAAGTCCATTCTGTCCGCAAGACCGTTGTTTTGCGCGTTTTTGCGCGC
>JAFNZX010000156.1 GCA_017382615.1 Clostridia bacterium
GGTTTTTTATGAAAGCTTGTAAAGGCGCCTCTTGTGTTCCGGTTGTTATTATGATATAATAAAAAAAATCATTTTTTTTTACAAGGTTTGCAAAAAATGCCGTCTATAAGAGTGAGGCGCCCAAACACATCATCAAAGGAGGTGCAATATGGGAAAGAAAAACCGCGAGTCGCTGCTTTCGGACGAGCAGATCATTGATCTGTACTTTGCCCGCGAGGAGCGCGCGATCGAGGAAACCGACAAAAAATACTGCCAATATTTGCACACGGTTGCCTATAGTATTCTTGCAAACGAGCAGGACACCGAGGAATGCCTGCAGGACACGTATCTGCGGACCTGGAACACCATACCTCCCGAGCGTCCGAACGTATTCCGCGCGTTTTTGGCAAAGATCACGCGCAACCTCAGCTTAGACCGCTACGAGCGGGAACACAGACAAAAGCGCGTACCGACGGGTGGCTGCGTGCCGCTTGACGAGGTGCAGGATTTTCTGCCCGATGGCAGCGACATTGAGCGTGACATGCAGGCAGAGCAGATCGGTAAGGTGATCACGGCGTACTTGGACGGCACGACCGACCGCCGCTTGTACATCTTCGTTTCGCGTTATTTCTTTGCGCTGACGCTGCCGCAAATCGCCAAAAGGCTTTCCTGCAGTCAGTCCTTGGTCAGCAAGGAGCTTGCCGAGATCAAGCGCGAGCTGCGCATCCTGCTTGCAAAGGAGGGGATTATTGTATGAAGCATGAAAAATTGATCCGAGGGATCGGTGAAGTAGACGACCGCATTTTAGAGCGGTATCACGATATTGACACCCGCCTTGCGCGTAAGCATGCCAAAAAAGCAATGGCTTTGCGCATGACGGCAATTGCAGCCTGCATGGCTGTGTTGCTTTGCGCTTGCTTGCCGCTTTCCATGATGACGCACCCGATAGGCAGAGCGGTGCTGGGCGGAGATTCCGAGACTCTTTTGACCGAGCTTATGAAAATTGACGGCTTTTTGAGCTGGCAGGGCGAAGCTGCGGAAAAATTGGAGGAGAATTTGCCCGCACCCATGTGGGATCTGCTGCAGACCACGCCCGTGCTGGACGTGCTGACGCAGCCGCAGTTCAAGGGGATGACCCCTATGGATTCCTTTGCGGACGGCGAGCCCTACCGCTTGTATTTTCTCTCAAACGGTGACGGCACGTGTACGTTGAAATATATCACCACCAATCCCGCTTATGAAGGGAATTTTACGATTGAGATTCCCCAAACCTCTCCCGCGGGAGATACCGTGACGGCGATTGACGTTGATCAGCCCAAAAGACGCGTCAAGGGGCAAATTCCCGATTTTCCCTACGTGCTGACGCCTGCGTTTATGGATGCGTTGGCGGCAACTGCTATGGAAAACAAAATCAGTGCATTTGATTTGGATAAACTGCGGGCGTATTATCTCAAGCTGTCCGTGACGGGGCTTGACGAGCAGGAATATCAAGGGATGACCGATGCGTTCCCCATTACAGCCGTGAGCGACGTATACGTGTTTGACGCGAATGCAAGCATGAGCGAGCTGAATGCGATCTACGCCCGTCTGACCGAATACTGCGAGTGGGATACGGAAAAGTACGAGCAGAGCGTCAAGGAGATCGTCAAGCTGGCAAAGCAGGACGGCTTGCGAGAGTCCGCAGAGCTGAATCTGACCGTTTTGCGTGACATGGACCTTGGCAAGATCACGGGCATGACCATTCCCGCGACCGTGACCTCGATCAACCAAAAGCTGTGGACGTGTCTGCCTGCGTTGCAAACAATTACGGTGGACGCGGAGCATGCGTCGCTTCAAATGATCGACGGCTGCTTGATGGACACCGAGACGGGCACGCTCAAGCTGTATCTGCGAGAGGATGGCAAATTCCCCGCGGATGCGGATATCCGCGTGTTGGATTCTTACGCGTTCTCACTGTATACGCTGCAGACGAATGCGGATGAGGAAGCGGAGCTGTATATTCCCGAGAGCGTGACCGAGATACGAAACAACGCCCTTGAGGACCTTTCCGCAGAGGACGGCGTATTTACCATCCACGTCTACCTGCCCGCAGGGCTGACGTTCTTTGGCGGCATGACGAGTGAACACGACTATTGCAGGGTGATCTATCACTATCCGGGCACTATGGCAGAGTGGGAAAAAGACGTTACCCTTGGCATGGTGGATTGGGAATGCAGCATCCTTTTGCTGACCTCGGATATCGACGAGCCTACGGTGTTCCATTTCCCCAGACGCTTTTCATAAGATAGCACACACTCAAGCAGCCGCGGCGAAAGCTGCGGTTGTTTTGATGCGGAAAATATTTACAATCCACTTGAAAAAGCCTGTACTCTGTGCTATAATGAATTAAATTAATTTGAAAGGAAGGCTTTTATGAAAACCTTTGTAAAAATCACGTCTGTTATTCTGTGCGTGCTGATGCTGGCAGCGGTGCTTGCAACCGCCATCATGGCAGCCCCCACGGGTATGGACAAGAGTGCCACCGAGGAGATCAAGGTGGACGGTAAGGGCACGGGCGTCAGCCTGACCCAGTATTCATTGACCTCCGGCTCTGTGTATGCAAACAGTACCGGTGGCTTGCTCAACGTCATTGAGGTGAATCCCTCCAACACCAACGTTTCCATCAAAGTGCTCAACTGCGGTGATTACACCTGGTCCAAGGACACGATGGGCAACGCTGCCGTGAAGTTCAACGAGCAAAACGAGGGCACGGTGATTGCCGCGATGAACGGCGATCCCTGGATCGTATACCACACCGACTACGACGGTGACGGTAAAGCCCCCACGGGTCCCTCCGTCAAGCACGTGTCTGTTTCCAGAGGTCTGATGATCAAGGCGGGCGAGATCTGGGCAACCGAGCAGATCGGTGACGAGAACTATCTTGCCAAGGACGACAATGCCGAGCGCGGCACCGGTGCTGCAAATCAGCCCATTTTCGGTGTCAAGAAGGA
>JAFNZX010000021.1 GCA_017382615.1 Clostridia bacterium
GCCAAGCTGGAGGTCAAGCGCCTCCATGGAGCAGATGGTTGCCGCCAAAGAGCCGGTGTGTCCAACCATGTCGCCGTTGGGGAAGTTGACGCGCAGATAGCGGTACTTGCCACTTTCCAAGCATTCAATGAGCTTGTCGGTGATTTCAGCGCACTTCATCCAAGGACGCTGCTCGAAAGGAACGACGTCAGAGGGAATCTCTACGTAGGTTTCCAGCTCCTCGGAGAACTTGCCGGACTTGTTACCGTTCCAGAAATAAGTCACGTGACCGTACTTCTGGGTCTCGGAGATGGCATACTGTGCAACACCGGTGTTTGCGAGGTACTCGCCCATGGTGTTGGAGATTTCGGGGGGATTTACCAGGTACTTGGAGGGAATGTGCAAGTCGCCGTCATACTCCAGCATGCCTGCGTAAACGACCTTGGGGTAACGAACGCGGTCAAACTTGTCAAACTCGCCTTCGGGCGTGTCAAAGGTCTTGGAAATCTCGATCGCACGGTCACCGCGGAAGTTGTAGAAGATGACGCTGTCGCCGTCCTCGATCGTACCAACGGGCTTTCCGTCTGCAGCGATCACGAAGGGATCAATATCCTGGTCGATCTTACCGGTCTCTGCACGCAGGGTGTTGTACGCCTCAATTGCGGATGCGAACTGTCTGCCGTTGCCCAGCACGTGGGTGTTCCAGCCCTTTTCCACCATGCTCCAGTTAGCCTCGTATCTGTCCATGGTGATGGTCATTCTGCCGCCGCCGGATGCGATCTTCGCATCAAACGCGCTGTCGTTCAGCGATGCAATGAAATCCTCAAAGGGAAGGATGTAGTCGGGGGCGGAGGTTTCGCCAACGTCACGACCGTCAAGCAAAATGTGCACGCGAACGGTTGCAACGCCGTCAGCCTTGGCATGCTCGATCATAGCCTTGAGGTGATCGATGTGGGAGTGCACGTTACCGTCGGAGAACAGACCCATAAAGTGCAGTGTAGAGCCATTCGCCTTGACGTTGGCAATCAGCTCCTGCCAGGTTGCGGATGCGAACATCTTGCCGGACTCAATGGAGTTGGAGACCAGCTTTGCGCCTTGTGCAAATACCTGACCTGCACCCAGTGCGTTGTGACCAACCTCGGAGTTACCCATGTCGTCGTCGGAGGGCAAGCCCACAGCCACACCGTGTGCCTTGAGAGATACCATGGGGTACTTGCTCATCAGAGCATCCAGGGTGGGGGTGTACGCGCCTGCAACGGCGTTGGAGATGGTATCGGGTGCAAGACCTACACCGTCCATGACGATGGTCAGAACGGGACCCTGCACGCCCTTAAAGTTAGTAAGCTTTTGCAGTTGATTCATAAGAACCTCCAAAAAAGTAATAATATTATTTCAATCCTAATCATTATACTATTTTTTGCACGAAATTGCAAGATGCAAACTAAAAAAATTGAAAGTTTGTCCAAAATCTGCAAAAAAGTTGCCAAGCCCCTTGCATTTGTCGTAAATGTGCGGTATAATAACTGAGTAAAAGTAATATCTACAAAGGAAGTGTAAAAAAATGTCCGAATGTACCCACAATTGTTCCACTTGCTCTGCCAACTGCGGCTCTCGCGATAAGCAGAGTATGTACGAAGCACCCCATCCCGCAACCAACGTCAAGCATATCATTGGTGTTGTCAGCGGCAAGGGCGGTGTAGGTAAATCTCTTGTTACCACGATGCTGGCTGTGCTCATGCAGCGCAGAGGCTACCGCGTCGGTATTCTTGACGCAGACATTACAGGCCCGTCTATCCCTAAGGCGTTTGGTCTGAACAAGCCCGTTGAGGGAGATCAGGACGGCATGGTGCCGCCCGCAACCACCACCGGCATTGAGATTATGTCCGTTAACCTGCTGCTTGATGACGAAACCAGACCCGTTGTATGGAGAGGCCCCGTCATTGCAGGCACTGTCAAGCAGTTCTGGTCTCAGACCGTCTGGGCTGACCTTGACTATCTGTTCGTAGACTGCCCTCCCGGAACGGGCGACGTACCGCTGACCGTATTCCAGTCCATCCCGCTTGACGGCATCGTCATCGTTTCCAGCCCTCAGGAGTTGGTTTCCATGATCGTTAAGAAGGCTGCAAACATGGCGGATATGATGGATATCCCCGTGCTTGGCTTGGTAGAGAACATGAGCTACGTGCTCTGTCCCGATTGCGGCAAGAAGATCAACGTGTTCGGCGAGAGCCACATCGCAGAGATCGCAAATCAGTTCGGCTACGAGCTGCTTGCACAGATCCCCATGGATGCAAAGCTGGCTGCACTGGTGGATAAGGGCTGGATCGAAATGATGCAGAACGACTATCTGGACAAGGCTGCCGATAAGATTGAGGATAAGCTGAATCATAAGTGAGGTAAAGAATGGTAAAGGCGGGAATCGACAGAATACGCGAGCCGCACGTCCGTCGCTTGCTTGAGGGTAAGCGCATCGGTCTTTGTGGCGGTGCGTCCGCTTTGAACCGACAATACCTTGGCACGATAGAGGCAATGACCGAAGTGTATCGTGTGCAGGCGCTTTATGCGCCTGAGCACGGCAGCCGCGGCGTGCTTGGCCCCGGAGAGGCGGTCGAGAACGGTGTGGATGAGATTTCGGGCATTGCTTCTTTCAGCTTGTTCAAGGATATGGTCTTTTCCGAGGACGACGGCGAGAAAAAAAGCGTGTACGCACCCGATGAGCTGCCCATTGATATTCTCGTGTTTGACATGCAGGACGTGGGCTCGCGCTATTTTACGTATGCTTCCACGCTGTTTTATTGCATGCAGGCGTGCGCGAAAAAGGGAATTGCGCTCTGCGTGCTTGACAGACCAAATCCTATCGGCGGTGCGGTGCAGGGCAACGTGTCAAAGCCCGAAATGGCATCGTTCATCGGGCTGACGCAGGTGCCCATCCGACACGGCATGACGCTTGGCGAGCTGGCACGACTGTATAACGGTGAATATCACCTTGGCTGCGAGCTGCACGTGGTGGAGCTTGACGGTTGGATGCGCGGTATGTTCTTTGACGAAACGGGACTGCCCTTTCTCAAGCCAAGCCCCAATCTGCCGAGTATGGATGCCATCACCGTTTATAACGGCACCTGTCTGTTTGCAGGGACAAATGTATCCGAAGGTAGGGGTACGACCACGCCGTTTACCACGGTTGGTGCACCGTATATCAACCCAGTACACCTTGCAGGGCGCATGAACGCGCTTGGTTTGGACGGACTTGCGTTTTCACCTGCGTTTTTCCGCCCTTCTTTCGGCAAGTATGCCAATACCGTTTGCTACGGCGTGGATATTCACGTGCTTGATCAAAAGGCGGTCAGACCCGTCGACCTTGGCGTACATATGATGCACACCATCCAAGGGATGTACCCAAATGATTTTGCGTTCAACCCGCCCCCAAGTGGCGGCAGATGGCATATTGATCTTGCGTCCGGAAACACCGATCTGCGC
>JAFNZX010000157.1 GCA_017382615.1 Clostridia bacterium
AAGCCGTCCCCTCGGGGGAAGGAAGGGGTCCCCGTAGCGCAGGCGTACGGGGAGGAAGGGGTCGACTATTCAACTCGGGAAACCGTCATTTTGTCAATTTTGTATGCGATTTGTACGAAGCAAAACCTTCCAAATTTGATACGCTACCCCTTCCTCCCATAGCGGGTACGCTATGGGAACCCTCCTTCCCCCGGGGGGACGGCTTTTTGGCGCGTATCAGCATCATTTGCTTTCCCATTACGGTGGCACTTTCTTAACTTAATGACACTGTGCCTACACCAAGGCAGCTCCTTTTTCATATCCTAAAGCAACCGCCCCCGAGCATGCGCTCGGGGGTGAAACAATTGTTTAAAATTCACGTTATTCGAAAATTATGAAGTAGTCTGCGGTGTACTTGTCCCAGTCAGTGCCCTTTTCCATGGCGTTCCACGCATCCTCTTGACCTGCATAAAAGATGAACCCCAATGCAGTACAGCCATAAAACGCTTTGTTTCCAAGGTAAACGACGCCGGATCCGATATGCACCTCAGTCAGTGCCGTACAGCCCTGGAACGCCTCACTGCCAATGGTGGTCGGCTCCGTGCCCTCGCTTGCATCGCCAATCGTGACCTTGGTCAAGGACGTGCAGTTCTCAAATACGCCGCAATTACTGCCGGTATAGTAACAATTTGCAATCGTCTTGACGTTTGCGGGAATATGCAGCTCTGTCAGACTGATACAATTGTAGAATGCAGCACCGCCAATCTTGACCAAGCCGCTGCCAAAGGTGACCGATTGCAGCCCCTTGCAGTTAAAGAACGCCATTGCACTTATCTCACTGACGCTGTCGGGAATGACCAGATTTTTGAGCATCGCGCAATCCTTAAATGCCGATGCGCCGATCCATTTCACCGATTCGCCAAGCTTAAGCGTTTCAAGTGCCGCACACGATGCAAAGGCGTCATCACAAATCTCGCTTACAGCATCCCCTATGACCACCGTTTGCAATGCAGAGCAATATTGGAACGCGCGTATTCCGATGCTGCCAACGGCATTTCCGATATATACCTCAGTCAGTGCCGTGCAGTTCTGGAACGCCTCACTGCCAATGGTGGTCAGCTCAGTCCCCATATTCGCGTCACCAATTGTGACCTTGGTCAAGGACGTGCAGTTCTCAAATACGCCGCAATTACTGCCGGTATAATGATAATTTGCAATCTTCTTGACGTTTGCGGGAATATGCAGCTCTGTCAGACTGATACAATTATAGAATGCAGCACCGCCAATCTCGGTCAAGCCGCTGCCAAAGGTGACCCATTGCAGCCCCTTGCAGTTAAAGAACGCCATTGTGTCTATCTCAGTCACGCTGTCGGGAATTGCCAGCTTCGAGAGATTGACGCAATCCCTAAATGCCGATGCGCCGATAGAACGAACGGCATTTCCGATATGCACCTCGGTCAGTGCCGCGCAGCCTCGGAATGCATCATGCTCAATACTGAGAACACTATCGGGGATAGACACCTGCGTGATCTGTGTGCAATTCAGGAAGGCTTCCTTGGCAATACCCACGACAGGCAACCCATTGTACGAAGCAGGAATAACGATTTCTGTATCGGTACATTCACCGATTCCAACCACTTCATAGCCCGAACCGTCTGCGATCAGATCATACGCCAATCCGTTTGAAGCAGGCGCATCAGGATCTTGCTCAGGATCGTTTTCCGCATAAATGAATTCAACGGAATGAATTGCGATCTGCGTTCCTGCAGGATTGTGCACTGCTACCCAAACGTGTCCGTTGTACGTAACGTCGGCAAGATCTACCTCAACCGTGCGAACGCCCGGACCGCTCCAACCGTACGGGGAGAATACCATATCTCCATACGCAAGCGCACCGTTGAAGTTGTCTTCTGTCTCTTTACCGAACGAGGTGCGCTCACTCTTCAGACCGATTGCAAGACAAGATGCAGATGTAAATGCATCCGCAGTAACCTGCGTACCGTCGCAGGAATATCGGATGATCACCTTACTGTAATTGGAAAGATCCAGATTTCCGACGTAAACGGTATTTCCATATCCCAACAGGCAAACCGGATAATAAATGCCCGCTGCCTCATAGCTCGACATATAATTGTTCTTGTTTTGCAGCTTATCCATATCTACAACGTAGGAATCGGAGCCATCGGGCACTACCGGGTCTTCCCACATGGAGGGATCATACTCAACCCCAGGCTTTTCGGGATTGAACGGAACGTTTTCATATCCCAGCTGTGCGTCATATGCTTCTGCAGCCTCGACCGACCCGAACGACGCAATATACGCTACGTCGATCATTCTGTCAGTGCCGTCGGTAAAGCAATCAAATCGCATATAGCCCAATACGTAGGAGCTCACTACCGACGAGACCTCAGCCAGATCCACAACCATCAAATGCCATTCGCCGTCTGTGATATAGTCCAGAATGACACTGTCGCAGTTTCCTGTCCAACCCTGCCCCGAGCCCACAAACAGCTCGCCCTGAACAGGATCGTCTTCCGTGCCCTGCTCGGCAGTGCGGTACTTGATCACGATATATCGGTTTGCCTGTACCCAGGATTGTGTGGGGATCACTGCAAAATACATATCCACGCCGGAGCCCAGAACAGAAACGTATTTTCCATCCGCACGAAGTTCAGCGGCTGCTATGTGATTTGTCACACTCATGCCGGCGGGATCAGTCGCCAAATCATGCAGCGCACTTGCATCAAACAGCAAATTCATGCCTTCATCAGCAGGAGGCTGCGGCAGAGGGATATCCTCGGGATCGGTGATTGCAGCATTGTAATGCACCGTATAATCACTTGTGAAGCAGGTGTTGCCCAAATATACTTCCTGCCACTGCGCCTCGGTACCCGTGTAATAAACGTCGGTCAGGTTCCCGGAGCCGAAGAATACCCAGTCCCCGATCTCCTGCATGCTCGAGGAGACGGTAATGCTTTGCAAGCTGTCACAGTAAGCAAACACGTCCGCCTCAATAAACGTAATGCTTTCGGGGAAGGTCACGTGCACGATGTAATCCAACTTCCAGAACGCTCGCGCCATAATACCGGTAACCGGCAAGCCCAGATACGTAGAGGGGATCACGATCACACTCTCTGTACAATAGCCTGCATCCCATACCGAATAGGATTGCTTGTCAAGGTTCAGCATGAAGGACAATCCCATATGCGTCACCTTTTCAGGCAGCGTATCATCCGCGGGAATACTTTCGTAGCCCAACGCAGCATCGTACGCCAGGGCTGCGTCAGCGGAAGCAAAGGAGGCAATATATCCAATATCCATTACGGTAGGATCTGTGCGATCAAAGCAATCAAATCTCAAAAAGGACAAGATATAATTTCCATCTGCATCCTGCGGAACGTCATACGCGGCAAGATCAATGATCGCCAAATGCCACTCGCCGTCAGGGATGTACTCACAAGGCATCATATCCGCCCCTACAACAAACAGCTCTGCTTCAGTTTCGGATGCAATACGGTATTTGATTGCAATGTATCTTCCCGCCTTGACGTAAGAGCTGCCGGGAATGACTTCAAAATGAGATGCTCCGCCGGGACCGCTGACCGTCAAATACTTACCGTCCGCTCTGAGCTCTGCGCCGTCTATCAATCTTGCGCGATTAGAGCCCGCACTTGTGTACAGCTGCTTCGCATTCAAAACAAAGCGCGGTATATCATCGGTCATTTCCGGACAGGTATTGGTTTTTTCCATAACGAACGAGGTGACAATTTCCTCCTTGCCGTCAGGATATTTCGCATACAGTGAAATCGTATGCACACCCTGCAGGTCCCCGATCGGAATGGTGATGTCCATGCGCTGGGCATCGGTGGAGCCATAATGCATAGCCGCAGAAAGCACCGCATCCTCGGGTTCCACAGTGAATTCCTCGCGGTAAACCGGAGCTGCACTGTCAATTGCGTATCCAAAGATGCACGAATCGGCATCAACGAAGCCACACCATCCGGACGCAAACAACGTATCAACCATTATGTCGCTTACGTAAAGCCTGTAATCCCAATCCTGCCAGTGCAAAAGCGGGAATGCGCGCTCAATTAAAATGCCGTTCGCATTCTGATTCAACTGGTCAAAATTATGGAACTTGATTCGCTCTACCATGTCTCCCTGGTAAGGAGGCGTAATGGACGGATCAAGGTAATGACAATCCTCACACTTACCGCCGCTCATATTGTGCGCTTTGGCTACCGTAGCGTTACATACCTTGCATACACCGCTGTGCTTATCCGGTGTGATTTCCGTCCAGCTGCTGACGGTATGTCCTTGTGCGGGAATGTGCTGCTGCGCCTTGATCACCGTGTTACAAACGCTGCAATGCTTACCCTCAGTCAAGCCGGAAGCCGTGCAGGTCGCATCAACTGCTGCATCGGTCACGGGCGTATGTCCCGTGGCGTCTATGACGGTCTGTGCCACCAATACGGTGTTACAAACCTTACAATGCGTGCCCTGCGTCAAGCCCGTCTTGGTACAAGTGGGCGCAACTGCCGCATCAATCACGGATGCGTGTCCGTTTGCCTGCAGAACCGTTTGCGGGATCAGCGTTTCCTGACATACCGAGCAATGCGTGCCCTCGGTCAAGCCGGACTGGGTACAGGTGGGCTGAACGGCTTGGTCAAGCACCTCCGTGTGCCCAAGCGCATCGATGACTTGCTGTGCGACCAAAACCTCCTCGCATACCGAGCAATGCGTGCCGTTGCTCATACCGGATTGCGTGCAGGTTGCCGCAAAGCCTTGGTCGGTCACCTCGGTGTGTCCGAGTGCTGCAATCGTCGTCTGTACTGTCAAAACCTCTTGACATACCGAGCAGTGCTTTCCCTCTGTCTTGCCGTCCGCAACACAAGTGGGTGCAACCGCTTCGTCAATCACCTCGGTGTGCCCATTGGCGGGAATGCTTTGCTGCGCCACCAGAATCTCTTTGCAGCCGCCGCACTGCTGTCCCTCGGTCAAGCCGGGCTTGGTGCAGGTGGGGGCAACTGCCTCCAGCGTGATTTTATCCCATGCATCATGGCTGTGCGCAAGCTCTGCCACGGGCGTGGTTTCGTAAGCATTACAATTTTTACAATCGCGACGGTTTTCACCCTTCTGGCTCTCGGTGGGCTTGATGGTTTGGTACCAATCACCGTAGCTGTGTCCCTTTGCCGCCACACTTGTCTGTGCAACAAGCACCGCACCGCACTCGGAGCAATGCTTGCCCTCCGTCTTACCCAACTGCGTGCAGGTGGGTGCAACTGCCTGATCCACAACTACAACGTGCACGTGCGGTTGCGTGGTTTCCTCACCGGGCTGGTCGGTAGTTTCTTCACCGGGCTCGTCGGTGGAATCTTCACCGGGCTCGTCGGTAGTTTCCTCACCGGGCTCGTCGGTAGTTTCCTCACCGGGCTCGTCGGTAGTTTCCTCACCGGGCTCGTCGGTAGTTTCCTCACCGGGTTCGTCGGTGGAATCCTGACCGGGCTCGTCGGTGGAATCCTCACCGGGTTCGTCGGTGGTATCCTCACCGGGCTCGTCGGTGGTTTCCTCACCGGGCTCGTCGGTGGTTTCTCCACCGGGCTCGTCGGTGGAATCCTCACCGGGCTCGTCCGTGCTCTCCTCGGTCGAGTCCTCACCGCCCGAAAACAGCATATCAAACAGCCGATCCACCGCAGGAATCTTCTCCCGCAATTTGGGAGAAAACGCAACTGCGCCAGAAATCGTACCAAGAACCAACAATGCAGCCAACAGCAGCGCAATCAACGCCACCTTGCCGTTTCGTTTGCGAGGCTCTGCCATGCGTTGGGGCACGGGCTTGGGCGCAGGCGTGGTCACGGGCTTTTGCGCTGCTGCCTTGCGTGTCCTTGTCGGAGTCACCACGCCCTGACGCGCATCCCCGTGTAACGCACCGATAATGTCCCTTACCAAAAGGTCCGTATTGGTGTATTCAAAGCCCGTAATGCACTGCTTTTCATTAATATCCATCCACCAAGCAGCCTTTTCATCCGGGATATCATCCTCATTGATGCGATCCATCAATACCACGAATACAGGCTTGTGGTACAGTCTTGTCGCGATCTTATACTCCTTTTGCACGTAGGAATTTTTCTTTTGCAAAATCCCTGCAGTAAAAAACAGCACGATCGCCTGCGCATTATGGATTCTTTCGGTAATCACGGTTTCCCAATCCGTGCCGTAATCAATGCCATGGTCGTACCACAGATCCACGCCTGCAGACGCCATTCTTTGCGTTATGGCTCCAACGCGATCGGCATCCTCATTATTATAGCTGATGAAATAATATTCGGGATTGGTCGTCGGTTGAAATCCAAGATAAGACGACATAAATCGTTCAGCCCCCTTCTAAAACGTATACAATCAATTAACTTCTATTGTATCATAAAAAAACGCAAATTGCAAGTGATTTCAGGGCTTTTTTGTCAAAAAGCAGGGCGAGCACACACAAAACGAACAGGGCGGATGAATCTCCGCCCTGCAAGCATATCACTTTTTTTCAAAGCCCTGCACAAAGCCTCCCGTGATCTCGGCTGAGCAAACGTCCCCGCCAACCACCTTTTTGCGCCAGACCAGCACATTGGCAAGCACCTCGCCCTCGTAGCCCTCAAAGTTGGTAATTTTGAAGGTGTAGCGCGTCAGTGTCTTGCCCTTATAGCGCGTAAGATCCAGCCCCTGCGCCAGCTGCAGCTGGTTATACCCTGCATAGATCTTATCAAATTCGGCAGGCACACTCACCTCCTTGACCTCAATTGCCTTGCCCTCAACCTGCCAGCCGAATTGCGCCAAGAAATTGACTACGTCTTCTTGTGATTTGATCTTGTCGTACTTGATGCTCACACTCTCGCTGCCAACTTGCACCGCAGGCTTGTCGGCGTTCCCTGCCGTGACGTAGGTCGGCACAAACGCCACCATTGCAATGATGCCCACCAGCGCAATACATACCACGCCAAGGATGCGCACCGTGCTTGCCTTAAACGAATATACAAACATAAAATTCCCCTCCGGACAAAAGATTTTTCAATGCATCTTATGCGGGAGAGGAATTTTTTATGTGACTTGATTCAAATTTTGAATGCTTTTCTTTGATTTTTGGGCGCGTGGCTTGCCACCGAGTGCGCCATGCCCATCATGATATACGTTGCAAGCATGGACGAGCCGCCGCAGGACAAGAACGGCAGGGTGATACCGATAACGGGCAATACTGCTAAGCACATGCCGATATTGAGCAGTGTCTGGAAGAACAAGCACCCAAACACGCCCGCACAAATCAAAAATCCGCTGTCCCCCTTTGCGTTGTAGCCGATCATGGCAACGCGCAGTACCATCATGCCAAGCAGCAAAATAACCACCGTGCCGCCCACCATGCCGTATTTTTCACAAATGGTGGCGAAGATAAAGTCGGTGTGCGAAGCGGTCAGCACCTCGTAAAAGCCGCCCTCGCGCAGTCCAATCCCGAAAAATCCGCCGTTGGCAATGCAATCCTTGCTAAGCAGCGGCTGCCACCCCTTGCCCTCGGGATCAAGCTCGGGATTAAAGCCCACGATGATACGCTTACGATGGTATTCCTTCAGCACGTATTTCCACGCCAGCGGAAAACCCAGAAGCGCAGCCGCTCCGCCGCCCGCAAAATACCACAAGGACAAGCCCGCACACAGCAGCATGGTGGCAAGAAAGCCTGCGTAAATCAGCGCAACGCCGTAGTCACCCGACAAAAAGATCAGACCCACGACCGCCCCCGCATGCACGGCAAGTCCTGCAAGCGTAAGCGGATGGTTGATGCGATCCTTGACCGTGTCAAGATGCTTGGCAAAGGTACAGGTCAGCGTCAATTTCACAAACTCTGAGGGCTGGATCATAATCTTGCGCGATCCCATTTTGAACACGACAAGCCAGCTTTTGTTTGCCGTTTCCATGTTCTCACCCGACGAGCCTGCCACCAGCGTCACAGCCAATATCACAACCGAGAACACGATCATGGGCAACCACAGCTTATCCAGCACCCAATGGTAGTCAAGATTTGCCACCACAAGCATAACGATATTGCCCACCACGAACATGGCGACCTGCATGACCAGCTTGGATTTACCAAAGTTTTCCACCGCGGAAATAATGGTCACGATGCTGATCAAGGAAAGCAGCGTGGTGCAGGCGAACAAGATCGGATCTATGTGCCCGATCGCCGCACGTGTGTATTTCCAAATATCGCGAAGCATGCCGCTCTCCCCTTTCTTAGTAAATCAGGGAATCTGAATGCACAGATTCCCTGTTAAATGTTGATTAGTATTGTCTACCCCAAACAACCATCTTCTTTGCAGGCTTTCCACAGCATACGCAGGTATCTGCCAGGTGATCCTCCACGAAAGGAATGCAACGGGACTTGACACCGCCGGTCTCATCCTTGAGCTGCTCCTCACACTCGGTCTCACCGCACCACATTGCCTTGATAAAGCCGGGCTTGTTCTCGGCGATATCGAGGAATTCCTCGTGGGTGGTTGCTACGTGCAGCTTGCTTTCGTAGTTTGCCTGCGCCTTTTCAAGCAGCTCGTTGTGTACGACCTCCAGCATTGCGTTGACTTCTTCGACGATATTATCAAGAGAAACGAACTTCTTCTCGCCCGTGACGCGGGAAACCAGCACGCAGCTGTTGTTCTCGATGTCGCGAGGACCGATTTCCAGACGTACGGGTACGCCCTTCATCTCGTACTGGCTGAACTTCCAGCCGGTGCTCTGCTCGCTGTCGTCCACCTTGACGCGCAAGGTCTTTGCAAGCTCTGCCTTGATGGCGTGCGCCTTATCCAGCACGCCTTCCTTATGCTGTGCTACGGGAATGATGACGACCTGAATGGGAGCTACCTTGGGAGGCAGGATCAGACCGTTATCGTCACCGTGTGCCATGATAATAGCACCGATCATACGGGTGGAAACGCCCCAGGAGGTCTGGTGAGGATACTTGACGGTATTGTCGCGTGCGGTGTAGGTAATGCCGAACGATCTTGCAAAGCCGTCACCGAAATAGTGGGTGGTACCGCCCTGCAGCGCGTAACCGTTGTGCATCATGGGCTCGATGGTATAGGTAGCCTCAGCACCCGCAAACTTTTCCTTTTCGGTCTTCTGACCGATGATTGCGGGAATTGCCAGCACGTCGCGGTAGAAATCGCGGTAGATGTGCAGCATTCTGATGGTTTCTTCCTGTGCCTCTTCTGCAGTTTCGTGCATGGTGTGACCCTCCTGCCAAAGGAACTCGGAGGTGCGCAGGAAGGGACGGGTGGTCTTTTCCCAACGCATGACGTTGCACCACTGGTTATACAGCTTGGGCAGGTCACGGTAGGACTGAATGATGGTGCGATAGTGCTCGCAGAACAGCGTTTCGGAGGTGGGACGGATTGCCAGACGCTCGGACAGCTTGTTCTGACCGC
>JAFNZX010000158.1 GCA_017382615.1 Clostridia bacterium
AAGCCACCCAGCCCTCGGGGTACAGCATAAACTCAGAGGGCCAGTTGCGGTCGCCTGTGTTCTTGCTGACGATTTCGGTCAACGCGCCACCCGTTCCGGGCTGCTCGCCCACGTAGGAGATAATGCGGTAGTATTCGCCATTGGTGTAAACAGCGGGAAGCTCCTGTCCGCAAGCGCGGTATTGCGTTGTATCGGAGCGGTTATTGTTGAGCCGTGCGGTCACGTTCACGGTTTTGCCGTCCAGCGTATACCAAAGCTCAAAGGTGCAGTCACCGGGGACGTTATTGAGTGCCCACTGCATGGGAATGCACTTGACGTACAGCGTGTTGCCTTCCACCTTGTAGTCCACCAGCTTGGCGCGGTTAAAGAAGCAATCGCCCGTTTGAATGGGATTCCAGCCGGTGTGCGTCCAGTTCTTTCCCATTTCCGTGCCCTCGGGGTGATAGGGAACAGGTCCGGAATAAAAGGAAAGCTGCACCTGTCTGCCCCAGTCGGAGCTGTTGATCAGATTGTTTTTGCCATGCTCGGCAAGATAGGTGACCGTGCCGCCAAGTGCGGTATTGATACCGAATTTGATGTATTCGTTCTCAATATAGAACACGTTTTCATCCAGTATCTTGTGGTCTTCTTCTTGTGCTAAATAGTGAGGATTGTTTCCCATATGCGTGCTCCTTTGCAGAACGTATCAATAGTCGCTTGTGCCCACGCCGCCTGAAACGATGGCGATACCCGAGGAGGTACCGATTCTGTCAGCACCTGCTGCGATCATGGCAAGCGCTGCCTCGTAGGTCTTGACGCCGCCGGACGCCTTGATGCACACGTTCTCGGTCTTGTTTGCCTTCATAATGGCAATTGCCTCCACCGTAGCAGCGCCGGGGTTGACGCCCGTGCAGGTCTTGACGAAGTGTGCGCCTGCGCGGCAGGCAAGCTGCGTTGCAATGGCAATCTCCTCGTCGGTCAAAAGTCCGGTTTCAATAATGACCTTGACCGTCTTACCCTGCGCGGCAGCCACCACGGCGGCAATGTCTGCGCAAACGTAATCAAGGTCACGATCCTTGAGTTTGCCAACGTTGATGACCATGTCAAATTCGTCACAGCCGTCGCGGTAAGCAGCCTTGGTTTCTTCCACCTTAATGGCAGTCACGTTCTTGCCAAGAGGGAAGCCGATGACCGTGCAGGTCATCACGTCGGTATCCTTGAGAAGGCTGTGCGCAAGAGAGACGTCCGCGGGGTTGACGCAGACCGATGCAAAATGGTGCTCTGCCGCCTCTGCGCAAAGCTTTTCAATGTCTGCAGCAGTTGCAAAGGGCTTTAAGTTGGTGTGGTCAATGTATTTGTTAATGGGCTTCATAGTACTTCTCCTTATTGAACAATTTTCTGCGTTCAGTATAGCATAAAATGTGTATTATGTCAAGTTTCGTGTTGACAAAAAAATACGGATATGTTATGATATTACTGTAGACCCCAAATACAACTATGGAGGATTTTATGAAAAGACAGCTTTCCCTGATTCTGGCAGTGCTTTTGTGCCTGTCGCTGCTTGCAGCTATGGTTGCGTGCGACGAGGGCAATAAGCCCGCTGAAACCACCGCAGCCGAGACCGGTGCTCCCACCGAGCAGGTAACCGAGGCACCCACTACTGAAGAAACCACCGAGACTCCTACCGAGGAGCCGACTACCGAGGAAGTTACTACCGACAACACCAGCGCACCCGTTGAGGGCGCAATCAATATCGGCACTGCAGAGGAGCTGATTGCATGGGCAAATACCATCATCGAGGACGGCACCGATTACTTTGAGGTCACCGTGAACTTCACCTCTGATATCGACCTTGCAGGCTACAACTGGATTCCCGTTGACGGTGCATTTTTGGATTGCGTGACCTTTGAGGGTAACGGTCACACCATCCGCAATATGACCATTGAGGGTACTGACGAGCCCCTGGAGGATGCAGCGCACTTCTATCCTTACGGCTTTGGATTTATTCAGAATGCAGAGTACGATCTGGAATTCAAGAACCTCAACTTTGATAACGCTCATATCACCGCATGGGAGCGTCACGTTGGCGTTTTCGTCGGCAATATTTACGGTGCGGCTTGGGTATCCTTTGAAAACTGCCACGTAACCAACCTGACCATTGACGGCTGGATGGATTACAGCACGGATGAAACAAAGCCCAGTGAGCACAGCATTGCATTCCGCGTTGCAGGCTTTGTAGGCGGCAACTTCGGCGGCAATATCGACTTTAATAATTGCTCCGTTGAAAATGCTAAGATGACTGCATTCCATAACCTTGCAGCCTTTGTCGGCTACGATGCGACCGGAAACATGGATGAAGATTGCTTTACCAACTGCAAAGCAGAGAATATTGAAATGACCTTCTCCTACTGTCTGTCTCCGTCTTACACCGCGGATCAGCCCAGAAAGTTTGTCAGCGTGTTCTTCAATGCAAGCGACTGGGTTGACAATATTGATGACTTTGAGGGAACGGGTAATACCTTCCGCGAAATTTACTTCATCGACTTTACCGATCCTGAAACGGTTTACAGTCCCAACAATTTCCGCAGCTGGACATACGAGGAAGCACATCCTTAATATAAAAACTCGCAAGCCTTCCGGGGCTTGCGAGTTTTTTAATGAAGAATGAAAAATGAAGAATTGTGGTAGAAAAGCCGCCCGTGGGCGGCTTTTCTGTATTGGTTCATATGCAACATCTCTGTTGGGACAGGCGTCCTCGACTGTCCTTTTATAAAATCAATGCACGAATTCCTCGTAGATGGCACGGATGGCGCCGGTGTACTCGTCGTCCGCAATACCCACGATGATATTAAGCTCGGAGGAGCCTTGGTCGATCATGCGGATGTTGATGCCCTTGGATGCCAGCGCATCGAATACGCGTGCAGCAGTACCCTTTGCCTTGACCATACCGCGTCCAACGACGGCAACCAGTGCCATGTCGTCCTCAATGGTCACGCTATCGGGCGAAACGGTGCGGCAGATTGCCTGCAGGATGCGCTCTCTCTTGCCTTCCAATACGGCAGTTGAGGTTACGACCGACATGGTGTCAATGCCTGAGGGGAGATGCTCAAAGGAAATGCCGTTTTCTTCCAGGATCTCCAGTACCTTGCGTCCAAAGCCGATCTCGGCGTTCATCATATCCTTCTCAATATTGATAACCGAAAAGCCCTTTTTGCCTGCGATGCCCGTGATAACGCGATCGGAATCGTAATTGGTGGTGGAGGAAACGATCATCGTGCCCGGATCCTCGGGGCGGTTGGTATTGCGGATATTAATCGGAATACCTGCGGAGCGAACGGGGAACACTGCGTCCTCATGCAGCACGGTCGCGCCCATGTAGGAAAGCTCGCGCAGCTCGCGGTAGGTAATGGTCTCAATGGTGGCGGGATCCTTGACGATACGGGGGTCTGCCATCAAAAAGCCGGAAACGTCGGTCCAGTTTTCATAAAGCGTTGCACCCGCAGCACGCGCTACGATCGAGCCCGTGATATCCGAGCCGCCGCGCGAGAAGGTTTTGACGGTGCCGTTTGCCGAGCAGCCGTAAAAGCCGGGAATGACGGCGTGGCGGTACTGTGCAAGCTCTGCGGACAGCACGCGGTCGGTCTTTTCCTGGTCAAATGCGCCGTTTTCCTTAAAGAAGATGACGTTCTCGGCATCAATAAAGGGGAAACCGAGATATTTTGCAAGAATCAGTCCGGAGAGGTATTCTCCGCGGCTTGCCACAAAGTCTCTGCCGGGGCGATGCAGCATGGCGTTTTTAATGTATTCGTATTCGCCGGACAAATCAAAGTCCAAGCCCAGCTCACGGATAATACTGTTATAGCGTTCAATAATATTTTTATAGTAAGCGTCTACCTCCTGCATGCTCTTTTTTTCTCTGATCATCTGGTAGCAGGTATAGAGCATGTCCGTGACCTTAACGTCATCGGAGAAGCGTTTGCCGGGGGCGGAGGGAACAACGTATCTGCGTGCGGGATCTGCCTTGACAATGGCAGCAACCTTTTTGAAGTGCTCGGCGTCCGCTAAGGAAGAGCCGCCGAATTTCACAACTTTGATCGACATGGGAAAAACTCCTGAAAAATAGATTTTAAAGGAAGACAAAAGCAGTCTGCCATATTATATTATATGTGTAAATGCATCTTCTGTCAAGGGCTTGCTGCAAGTTTTTGACAGCGCGTGGCGTTTTTGCGCGAAAATGCGCGGACGGCAAGTATAAATATTTTGCACACGTCTTGATTTTGCGAACAAAATCATGTAAAATAAAGATAGCAACTGCATCTGGTCAAAGGAGATAATTCATATGAAATACAGCTTTACAACAGCCGATATCCTGCTGCCCGATTTTACGGAGCACGAGGCATATTCGTGGGCAGTGGTCGCTTGCGATCAATTTACAAGTGAGCCCGAATATTGGGAGGCGGCAGCGCGCAAGGTGGGAGATCAGCCTTCCACACTGCACATGATTCTGCCCGAGGTCTATCTTGACGAGCAGGCAGAGCGCATTCCCAAGATCAACGCGACTATGGACGATTATTTGAAAAACGTGCTCAAGGAGCACAAGGATTGCATGATCTACGTGCGCCGCTATCAATCGGATCTGACCATCAGACAGGGCTTGATCGGTCTTATTGACCTGGAGGAATACGATTACAACAAGGGTGCGCAAACCCGTATCCGTGCTACCGAGGGCACGGTTCTGGAGCGCATTCCGCCCCGCGTGCAGGTGCGGCGCGGCGCAAGTCTGGAGCTGCCGCACGTCATGCTGCTGATCGACGACCCCGCGCATACCGTCATGCCGCTTGCCCACAGTCTTTGTGAGCAGCAGCCCGCGTATGCGTTCAGACTCATGCTTGGCGGCGGTGAGATCTGCGGCTTTTGCATTCCCGGTGCAAGAGCAGGGGCAATTCAAGAGGCGCTGGAGGCACTGGTGACAAAGGAGCAGATGCAGGCAAGATACGGTAAGGAAGGGCTTGCGCCTTTGCTGTTTGCCGTGGGTGACGGCAACCATTCACTTGCTACCGCCAAGGCTTGCTATGAGGAGATCAAGCAAAGGCTTGGTGATGCCGCGCTGGATCACCCTGCTCGTTACGCACTTTGTGAGGTGGTCAACGTGCACGATGAATCCTTGCACTTTGAGCCCATTTATCGCGTCGTGTTTGGGGCAGAGCCTGAGGCGCTCAAGGCGGAATTCAAGGCGTACTGCGCCGCGCTTTCGGGAAATGCGCCTGCACAGCGGGTTTTGTGCGTACACGGCAAGACCGAGGAGACGGTGGAAATTCCTGCACCCGACAAGCAGCTGACCGTTGGTACGGTGCAGGCGTTTTTGGATGCATACGTAGCACAGCACCCCGAGGTGCGCGTGGATTATATCCACGGCGAAAACGCTTTGCGTACGCTCAGCGAGCCCGAGGGCGCGATCGGATTTTTGTTTGACGGTATGCATAAGAGCGAATTGTTCAAAACGGTTATTTTCGACGGTGCGTTGCCCCGAAAGACCTTTTCGATGGGGCACGCCAAGGACAAGCGATACTATCTGGAAGCAAGAAAGATCATCAAATAAGGAGAGACCATGAAGATATTACATTGCGCGGATATTCATTTGGATTCGGTCATGGAATCCAATCTTTCACCCGAGCAGGCAAAGGAGCGCAAAAGAGAGTTGCTTTTGGGCTTTGCCGATATGGTGCGATACGGTGCGGAGCACGACGTGCGTGCCTTTCTCATCGCGGGAGACCTCTTTGACGGAGCATCCTGTGCCAAGCGCACAAGAGCCTACGTGCTGGATCTTGTGCGGCAGTATCCGCAGATTGATTTTTATTATCTGTCGGGCAATCACGATGAGGGAGAGGTTGGCTTTACCGATACCAAAACCCCGTTGCCCGAGAATTTACATACCTTTGGCAAGGATTGGCAGGAATACAAGATCGATCACGTCAGCATTTTCGGCTGTATTGATCCTTTGGGCAAAGAGGCTTACGAGTCCTTGACAACCGATCCCGATCGCGTCAATATCGTCATGCTGCACGGGCAGGTGTATGAGTCGGATAGCAGATACGATGCGGGCGTCAATCTGCGCGCCCTGCAGGATAAAGGGCTGGATTACGTGGCACTCGGTCATATTCACAGCTATCGCATCGAGCAGCTGGACGCGCGTGGCGTGTGGTGCTATGCCGGCTGTCCGGAGGGCAGAGGATTTGACGAATGCGGCAATAAGGGATTTGTCATGCTGGACGTTGATGGAGAGGGTAAGATCGGGACGCAATTCGTTTCGCTTGCGCGCAGAAAGTGCCACGTGTTCACGGCAGACGTGTCGGAATGCTACAGTCTGCTTTCTCTGGAGCAAGCTGTGCTGGATGCCTGTGCGGTTGCACAAGCGCAGGATATGGTCAAGGTCGAGCTGGTGGGCAGCGTTGCCCCCGAAACCTGCCACGATGCGAAATACGCAGCAAACGTGCTGCAATCCCGTTTTTACTTTGCAAAGGTGTACGATAAGACGCGCCTGAGCATACGCGCAGAGGATTACCGAAACGATATTTCACTCAAGGGCGAGTTCGTGCGTCTGGTATTGGCGTCCTCTTTGGATGAGGAGGTCAAGCTGCAGGTCATTGAAAAGGGAATCCGTGCACTTGGCGGCGAGGAGGTGGATGCATCATGAGACTGACTAAGCTTTATATTGCGGGCTTTGGCAATCTGCAGGATTTTACCTATGAGTTTTCCGATGGCATCAACGTCGTAAACGCCCCAAACGGCTGGGGCAAGAGCACCTTTGCAGCCTTTTTACGCGCCATGTTTTACGGCCTTGGCGACAGCCGCGCGCGCAGCGTTGCCGAGAACGTGCGCAAGCGTTATACTCCCTGGGGTGGCGGCAGCTTCGGCGGTAGCCTGGAGCTTGAGGCAAACGGCAAGGGGTATCGCATTGAGCGCTTCTTTGGTGCAAAGGAAAGTGAGGATACCTTTACGCTGTTTTCCTTGGAAACGGGCAAGGAAAGCGAGGATTTTACCGAGAATATCGGAGAAGAGCTGTTTGGGATAGATGCTGACGGCTTTAGCCGTACTGCATTTATGGATGCGTCTGCGCATATCCACGGCAAGGTAGAGAAAAATGCCAATAACAGCATTAATACCAAGCTCAACAATCTGTTGCAGGCGGAAAACGATCTTGGTAATTTTGAACAGGCAATGGATGCATTGGTGCGCCGCAAGCGTCAGTACAAGACTACGGGCGAGCGCGGCGAGATCTACGCCGGTGAACGCAGACTTTTGGAGCTGCAAAGGCAGATTGAAACCTGCCTTGCACAAAAGGCGCAGGCGCAGGAGCTGGATTTGCAGATTGCACAGCTGCAGCCCGTCGTGGTGCAGAGCGAGAAGGAAATGCAGGCATTGCAGCAGGATATGGCGCGCGCATCGGGACAGCGGGAGCGCCGCGCGATCCTTGAGGCGTACAGTCGTATGCGCAGCGAGGTCTCGGCGGCAAAAAAGGAGCTGGAATCTATCTCTGCACGGTTTAAGGGGGAGATTCCCACGCAGGCAGAGACGGAAAAGATGCAGGTGCTGGCAGGACAGCTCGGCACGCTTGCGGGCAGAGCACAGCAGCTGCACGGAGACAACGCAGTCAAGGATGCCATAGCGAAGCTTTTGCCGCGCATGGGCGGTAAAATCACACCGCTTGGCGAGATAGACCGTGCGCTGGAAATCTGTGACGAGCTGCGCGGCATGGAGGGAGAAATCAGGGCGCATGCGGCACTTGCTGCATCCTTGGAGGATCAAGCCGAGGCGATCGGAGAGCCCGCCTTACCCAAACAGGGAAAGCATGGAAAAAAAGCCGGTGCGGGCAAGGTGTTTGGCGTGATATTGGCAAGCCTTTCGGGGGCGATGTTAATCACGGCAGCCGTACTGTTACTGCTTTCCAAGGTGCTGCTCGGCATTCTTTGCGGCATTGGCGGACTTGCGCTGTTGGCACTGGCGGTATACGTGCTGCTCAGTGCCGTATCCGCAGCACAGCTTTCGGGCAGAAGCAAGAGAGCTGCCGATGCAGCCTTTAAAATCGAAACGAAAAAGAGATTGCTTGAAGAGCGCGACCGTGAGCTGGGGCTGGCGCAGGAATATAAGGAAAGGTATGCCGATAAGGCAGCAGTGCCTGTCGCGCTGGCGCAAAAGCACGGATTGGATGTGGAGAGCGGTTACATTTCCGCGCTCAGCGCGCTGCGCAGCATGACCGATCAATATCTGCGCCTTTGCGAGCAGCAAAAGGCAAAGGACGCTTTGTATGAGGGCATTGTTGCCGAGGCAGACGCGCTGTGGGATCGTATTTCCACCTTCCTGTCGCGTTGGAGTAAGCCGTTTGATCGAGAGAATTGTGCTTTTGTGTTGGCAGAGTTGCGCACCGTGCTGGCGGATGTGCAAAGACGCAAGCAGGAGATCGAGCAAAAGGAGGCGGCAGCACGCACCTACGCGACCGAAAAGAACGTGCGCGCACTTGCCGAGCAGGGAAGTCACGATGAGGTGCAGCTGCCCGCACCCGAGGAGCTTTCTGCAAAGTGGGAGCATAGCCGCGACCGCCACGCGCAGCAAAGCGCCGCACTTGCCGCACTGGTGCAAAAGGCGGAAGCCTTGTACGAGGCAGCCGACGCCTATGGTGCGCTGGTGGCGGAAAAGCAAGCACTTGAGGATACGTTGGCAGTGCAGAATGCCAATTACGTTGCCATCTCTTATGCTGAAAAGTACCTTGCTTTGGCAAGAGAAAACCTTTCGTCCAGATATCTTGACAAAATGCAGAATGCATTTGTACGTCGCATGCAGCAAATGGGCGGCGAAGGTATGCAATTCAGCATGGATACCGATTTTGGCATTACGCTCAGAGAAAAGGGCAAGAGCCGCAGTATTGAGTACCTTAGCAGCGGCTGGAGAGATATGGTGGGATTTTGCTTGCGCCTGTGTCTGGCAGACGGGCTGTTTGATGCGGAAAAGCCTTGCCTTGTGTTGGATGACCCCTTCGTTTATCTGGATACTGCGCATACCGCTGCCGCACGCCGTCTTTTGGACGAGCTGGCAGAGGACTATCAGATTCTGTATCTGACCTGTAAGGAATAGTGCTTGCTGACAGACTGTTGTTTTTGAAATAGAGTCGTCAGAAGTCATAGCCCCCGCCAAGGCGGGGGCTATACGTTATCCGTTTTGCAGCTCGCATAGTTGCTTGCGCTGCTTTTGCAGGGATTCGTAAACGGTAGCACAAAACCATCTGTCCTCCAAAAAGTCATCCTTGAATGCATCCACGACCTTTTGCGCGATCTTGAATTGCGAGGCGGCTTTCTCATTCTCGCCGCGCTCCTGCAAACGCTTTCCCGCAATGAGCAGCATGTCGACGAGATCCTCGGCACAAATATTTTTGTGCTTTTGCGCAGCCTCATAGCTCTCGTCACCATTCAAAAGGGACGCCATCAGCTCCAGCTTTGAAAAATAGATCTCGGGAATGAGCTCCAGCGTGGGCGCGATCAGATCGTCCTGCCCGTTTTCCTTATAGCACGTCGCCAAAATGCGGCAAGCGTCGTATTTTACGGAATCATCCTTGGTCGAAGCAATCAGCGTCTTGCAAAGCGCGATCACCTCTTCGGCGCGGGTCTTGTAGTCCAGCGTGTAGAGCAGGTTGTTGAGAATGATATCGTTGCCGGGATATCTCTGCAATCCCTCTCGCAATATGCGTTCGGCTTTTGCGGGATCGGTACTGCGGTATATCCATGATTCTTGACAAATCGCGTCCACCTGCTTTTCGGTTTCAAACAGATTGAAATCAAAAAGCTCGTCGGTGGAAACACCGAAAAAAGACGCGATCGCGGGAATCAAGGCAACGTCGGGCATGGTCAAGCCGTTTTCCCATTTGGAGACCGCTTGAAACGAAACGCCCAGATATCCTGCAAAAACCTCTTGTGATATGTTCTTTTGCTTTCTTAAGGTTTTGATTTTTTCTCCGATTTTAATCATAAATAATCTCCTAAAATTGATAGATCAGCGCTTATCCTGCTATTATTATACCACGATAGCAAAGAAAAGCAATAACGCATTCGGGGAGAATTCTTCTAACGTAGGTTGAATATCCGTTGCAAGGAAAATGTCGGGTATAAATGACAGCGCAGATGCATATACTGAGAATGTCTGATGATGCAGTCGATCCTGACAGGGTACCGAGAAAACAGATACAAAGAATTGAACTTTTTCGAAAAACTTCAAATAGATTACAACTTTTTTCAAAAAAGGGGTTGACAAAAGGAGAATCAGGTGTTATAATATATGAGTCCTTTAAAGAGGCCATGCTTGAACGCCGGTGTGGCGGAATAGGCAGACGCCCGGGACTTAAAATCCCGTGATACGTGAGTATCGTACCGGTTCGACCCCGGTCACCGGCACCAAGCGGGAGAAGTGAATATCGCGGAGTAGAGCAGCCTGGTAGCTCGTCGGGCTCATAACCCGGAGGTCGTGAGGTTCAAATCCCACCTCCGCAACCAACAAAAGCCTTGATACACAACGTATCAAGGCTTTTTTCTGTCCATTTCCATTCGGTTCAAGCCCGATTAAGACCAATCTTTTTTGCCGGTTTCCCGTCGGGGAACGACCGTAACAGCCCGGAGACGGGAAAAACAGGCACTTCAAAGATTGACCGATGAAGAATTCCATCAATATTTCATCGTTTTTTTGCCGGCAAGGTCCTCAAAAGTATGGACTAATCCGACAAAATGTGATATAATAAGGTCATAAAGTGCCTAGGAGAACAAGGCACCTACTGGGTAGCCAATAACTTCATTTGGGGATGGCTCCTTCTGCCCGTGCTTCAGCTCGGTGAA